>JAZNCS010000071.1:0-23576 GCA_045587685.1 Acutalibacteraceae bacterium | reverse complement strand
CTCAAGATTAGATTTCCCATAGCATAAGCTAGTAAGGTCCCCGGAAGACTACCGGGTTGATAGGCTACAAGTGTAAGCGTGGTGACACGTGTGCTAGGTAGTACTAATAGACCGAGGGCTTGACCTATTTTTTCGATCCTCATTCCATTACTTGTTCAGTTTTCAGGGTGTGAGCCCAACTTATGCACCATTAGCTCAGTTGGTAGAGCACCTGACTCTTAATCAGGGTGTCCCGGGTTCGAGTCCCTGATGGTGCACCACCTTAGCTTTACCGTACCTTTTAATTAAGGTTTTAAATATCGCATTATCAGTCTTAGGTTTCTAACCAATCGTACGGCGCTTTGCTTGTACTCTTGGAAGGGACTCTCGGCTTCAAAAACCGTTCACCGAAAGGTTTTTGACAACGCCTCGTCTGATGGTGCACCACTTTTATTATACTATGGTGATAGGTTGACGTCTTAAGATGGCCCGTTGGTCAAGTGGCCTAAGACTCCGGCCTCTCACGCCGGCAACACGAGTTCGAATCTCGTACGGGTCACCATTTAAAATTGAATAATTTGCGTTAAACAGTGCATACTGTTTAATATAGATGTGCCGAAAGGCACTAAAAAAAAGTTGGTGTTGATTGCGGCGAGGGTCCACCCGTTCCCATACCGAACACGGAAGTTAAGCTCGCTTGCGCCGATGATACTTGGCGGGAAGCTGCCCGGGAAAATAGGTAGATGCCAACATTTTTTGCCCTAATAGCTCAGTCGGTAGAGCATGCGGCTGTTAACCGCAGTGTCACAGGTTCAAGTCCTGTTTGGGGCGCCAAAAAATAAGACAGTCTTCGGACTGTCTTATTTTTTATCCAATCCGAAGGATTGGTATGTAATCGCCGTTAGGCGTATGTAATCACGCGTAGCGTGTATGGCATCACCGCAGGTGTATTTTCTTCGGATTGATTACATACCACCTACGGTGGATTACATACATTTCTTCGAAATGATTACATTCCGCAACAAGTTGCGGATTACATACAAGGCTTCGCCTTGATTTGTTTATGGTTTTCTGCTATACTATATAAGAAGTGAGAATATGAAAGATAATCCGTTGCTTAAAAATGCTGAACAGTTGGCAGTTGATATTGAAACTCTTTGCAAAACTTTAGAACACAAAGGCAACTCAAATATTATTTTTCAAATTTGCAAATCTTCGTCAAGTGTTTTTGCAAATATCACCGAAGCACAATATCCTCAAAGCTTACCAGATATGTTATCAAAATTCAAAATTGCCCGTAAAGAGTGTGTAGAAACTGAAAGTTGGTTAAAACTTTTATATTCAAATAATTCTATTGATGAAAAAACTTTTAAAAATTATAGAAATCTTTGTGGTAGAATACAAAGATTGTTAACTTCTTCGTGTATTACTATTGAAAACAAAATTAAATAAATAACTCAAAGGTCGGTGATGGTATGAAAATAGTAAAAAGAATTTTTATAATATTATTGATTGTAATGTTTGTTTTACCCATTATTTCTTACATTGGTATTGTTGTTACGAATAATTCTATTGCTGAAAAAATCGAAAAAGAATTAGTTTCATACGAGCTGCCAACAAATACAAAATTGGTAGATTCAGTTTCAGTGGCAGCTAAACTTACCGGCAGTGGAAATGGTATGCAATACATGGGTGCTATTCTTGTTGATAGTGAATTGAGTATAGAGGCCCTAAAAGAACATTATTCTTCCCAATTTGATTATATTGAAGTTAATGAACAAAAAACGGTAAATCTTGATTTTATTCAAAATGTGTCTTTTAATGCAGATATAGAGTCGGGAGATACAACTTACTATTCAATAATCTGTTGGGATGATGACAGAAAAGAAATGTTTGGAGATTTTATTTCCGAATTGCTTGATTTTGATATAAGAGGACATTAAAACCAATCACCCAGAGTCGAACTAACGACTTAAAATTGAAAATGCATTGTTCGTATTTTATGGGATAAAAGACAAAAAATAAAGCACTTCGAAAGAAGTGCTTTATTTTTATCCAATCCGAAGGATTGGTATGTAATCTCGCGTGAGCGAGTATGTAATCGCCGATAGGCGTATGACATCACCCCAGGTGTATTTTCTTCGAATTGATTACATCCCGTAACTGTGTTGCGGATTACATACAATACTTCTCATTGATTTTCCGCCGCTTTTATGCTATACTACACACATAGGCGGTGATTATATGAAAAAATTAGCGTGTTTTTTATTGATAGTGATTTTTCTATTTGCTTTTTCTGCATGTAAAAATGATAAATTGGATGATTCGGTGACATCGAGTAACATCTCTAATGTCAATTCGGAATATTCAACAAGTAGTCTGGACAACACTGTCAGCACACCCTCGAACGATAATAACAGTGTTTCATCACAAAATAATAGCGTTAATGCATCGCAAAATTTCGCCCCTATTACTGATAGTGGATTTTCTAAAGGTAATGGCACACAAACCAATCCTTATGTGATAGAAACCCCGCAGCAATTGGTGCATTTTTCCGAAAAAATCAATAACGGCGAATTGAATAACGGAGTGCATTTCGCGCTTGGCGCAAATATAGATATGACAGGAGTTGAGTTTACTCCTATTGGTAACAACACTCACCGTTTTTCAGCGAGATTTGACGGTAAAGGTTTTACAATTTCTAATTTAACTCCAAAACTTATATATGAGGAAAAGAGCAACAACGGAAACTATATTTGTGGTTTCTTTGGTGCGGTTGAAAATGCCGAAATAAAAAATTTGTGTTTAGAGAATGTAAATATAACATATACATATGAAAGCGACTATTATTCTGAAATAGGAATTCTTGCGGCTTCGGTTTATACTACTCGCGAATGTAAAATTACTAATTGTGTTGTTAACGGGAATATCAACGTTGAAACCGACAATTTGCAAGCCGGAGGAATTATGGGTGATATTTATATATATGAAGGCGCAAAATTTGAGTTTAGTCGTGTACAAAGTAAAACAAATTTGCAAGTGCGCTCTAATTCAGTAACTGCAGGTGCGATTTGCGGAAGTTTTCTTGGAAGAGGCGAGGAAACTTTTTCAGACATTTGTGTAGAAAGCAATATTTTACATAGTTCTACATATAAAGCGTATGTTGGTGCTTTTGGCGGTGCAACAAACATGAAGGGAAAAATGAATGTAAGTAATTGTTTTATCAAAATAAATACTAATAAAAAATATAATGATTATGTTCATCCGTTAATAGGTGGAATTATTAATTCATATCAACCTAGCGGTGTATTTAATTTTAAGAATATATTTGGTTTTGCGGATAGTTGTAGTAAATTATATGAGATAACATCTGAAAATCCTGTAAAAGAAGAAAATTGCAGTTTTACAAATACATTACCTTCAAATTGCAATTTCGATACTAATATATGGGATATTACCGACCCTGCTTCACCGTTTATTAAATTTAATTTTTCTTAAATTTATATAGCTTTTATGCTATAATACATCCAAGGCGGTGAGTTTATGAAAAAGAAAATAATTATTGGTGTATTTTCATTCTTGATTTTAGTTACTGCAATATTTTTTGTTATTGTAGCCATAAAAACTTATAATGTATCAGTAGCAAATGAGGATATTTTAGCGGGGCTTGGTGCCGTAATGGCTTTGGCTATTGGTTGTTCGATTGTTTTTTACGAATTAGATTTGTTTCATACTATTTATTATTTTTTGGTAAAGCCAAAAACGATAACAAAATCGATACTAAATATTCTTTCTAATATTATTTTACTTAGTATGGTTTTTACTAACTATATAGCACATATTCTTTATACATATGTATCAGAGGCTTTTGCCGAAGAAGTAATTGTGTGGTATGCTTTGCTTTTAACGTACATTGTTTTAAGAGTTGTTTGTGCTATGGTACCGATTAGGCAGAAGACTAAAGAAGATTAAAATGAATACTTTTTACCTACACTGCATTTATACAATTATAAGAGCAAGGCTTTGCCTTGCTCTTTGTATTTAATAGTGGTATAATGGAACAGGTTAGGCGAAACAATTTTGTTTCGCCACAAAAGCTTTGATTTTGCTAAAGCCGCTTTAAAAGTGGCTTTGCTGAAACGCTTTTTAGGCGTTTCGACTAACTACAATCATTATAATTACTGCAGGTGATATAAATGAACTTTATTGCTAAAAATTTTAGCGAACTTTCGTTGACAGAACTTTATGAAATTTTAAAGGCTCGTTCGCAAATTTTTATAGTAGAACAAAATATGCACTGTCAGGACATAGACGGTATTGACCAAAAAGCCCGACACTTTTTTATAGAAGAAGACGGTAAAGTTTTGGCATACTTACGAGCGTTTTATGAGGGCGACCACAAAAACGTTGTGAGAATTGGAAGGGTGCTATCAATTACACACGGGGTCGGCTTGGGCGCGGATATTATGTGCAAAGCCGTTAATGATATAAAGAAAAATATGAAATGTAAAAAAATATGCCTCGACTCTCAAAAACACGCTATAGGCTTTTATGAAAAGTTGGGTTTTAAAACCGTTTCAAGTGAATTTTTAGAAGAAGGCGTTATACACGTTAGAATGGAGTTTTTAATTTAAAAAGTTTTTATTTTCATATTTCCCCTCTTTTTGCCAAAACTATTTTTAGGAGGGGAAAATATGATAGAACAGGATACAATAAAGTTACTTCGCGAATGTGATGCGGGGATAAAAATGGGTGTGTCTACTATTGACGAGGTTCAAAAGTATGTTAAATCCGAAGAACTTAAAAAATATCTTGACAACTGCAAGGATGAACACGATAAAATAGACACAAAATTGCAAGAGTTGTTAGAAAAATATAAGGATGACGGCAAAGAGCCAAACCCGATTGCCAAGGGTATGTCGTGGATAAAGACAAATATGATGCTTAATATGAACGAATCCGACAGCACGATAGCCGACCTTATTACCGACGGTTGCAATATGGGTGTTAAGTCGTTAAGTAAATACCTTAACGAGTACGCCGCCGCCGATGAAGAATCGAAGGATATTTGCAAAAAGTTAATAAAACTTGAGGAAGAACTAAGTGTTCAAATGCGAGATTTTTTATAAAATAATAACAGCCGTGAATTTTCACGGCTGTTATCTTTCGGGATAGTTATATCCTTTTTTGATTCCTAATAAATAATCAGAAGAAATTTCGAAAAAATCGCATATTAGGACAATATCTTCAATAGAAGGTTCATATTTATCACACTCAATATAAGAAATTTTCCGCTGGGTCATATTTAAGGCTTTTGCTAACTGTGTTTGGTTTAAGTCGGCATCTTCTCTCAAAGAACGGATTTTTGAGCCTAAAGAATTTATCATTTTACCCACCTCATTAATATTATACGTTAGACGCAAACTGTCTATTGACAAATAGACGGAAAATGTCTATAATTTATCTAACAGGAGGTGCCAAATGAAAAACAAAGAAAATAGTATGTCAATTGTTTTTATATCTAATTTTCTTAATCACCATTCTTTAGAACTTTGTAAAGCGCTTCAAAAAATCACTAAAGGCAATTTTAAATTTGTAGCAAATAGTATGACGCCTGAAGACAAAATAAAATTTGGATATGAAGATTTGAATGAAAGATATGATTTTGTTATACGCGCTTATGAAGAAGGCGGTTATCAAACAGCGTTAAAACTATGTCTTGATTGTGATGTTTTGGTTTATGGAACGGCGCCCAAAGAAATTATAAATAAAAGACTAAAAACAGGCAAACTAACTTATAAATATTCTGAGCGAGTATATAAGAAAAAATGTCCATGGTATGAAATGCCGTTGCGGTGCGTTAAATATTTTTGGGAATTTTCAAGACACAAAAATTTATATTTACTTTGCGCTAGCGCGTATACCGCTAGGGATTATGCTAAAACAGGAACTTTTATCAAAAAGGCATTTAAATGGGGCTATTTTCCTGAAACCAAGGAATACAATATAGATAAATTAATTGCTAAAAAGAAAAGAAATTCTATTCTTTGGGCTGGTAGGCTTATTGATTGGAAACATCCTGAATATGCAGTTGAGGTTGCGCACCGTTTGAAAAATGAAGAGTTCAATTTTTTGCTCGATATTATCGGTTCAGGTGATATGGAACAAGAATTAGAGGAAAAAATAGTTGAATACGGTTTGCAAAAACACGTTAGTCTTTTAGGGGCGATGTCGCACCAAGAAGTTCGTACATATATGGAAGAAAGTGAAGTTTATCTTTTTACATCTGACCGTCAAGAAGGTTGGGGAGCAGTGCTTAATGAGTCTATGAATTCGGGTTGTGCAGTCGTTGCGAGTAACGCGATAGGTTCTGTTCCGTTTTTACTTAATGATGGCGAAAACGGATTAACATATCAAGATGGAAATATAGATGATTTGTATAAAAAAATAAAAAGCCTCTTGCAAAACCGCCTTGTGAGCCAACAGTTAGGTAAACGCGCTTATAAAACAATAACTACGCAGTGGAATGCAGAAAATGCAGCCGAAAGATTAGTTGAGTTATCACAAACATTAATGAGTAAAAATAAAAACCGTTTTATCTATAATGATGGGGTTTGCAGTAAAGCGGATATATGATAATAAATAATATTTTATAAAAGTTGTAAGGTATAAAAACGGAAAAGGTTTTAAGTATGAAAAATGTTTTATGGATTATGTTTTGGATAATTGTGATTATTGCAGTCATTTTTGGAGTGATTTTTTTATGTCGAACTGTACGTTCGGTTTTGTGGGAAATGGAACAAGAGGAAGTAAAAAGAGCAAAATGGCAAAACGAGTGGAAAAAATCACAAGGACTTGCAATGCCCCTAAAAGAGAAAGAAAAGCATAAATGATTATTAGTTTTAGGAAAGTAAAAGTGTATTCTAAAAAACAAGCCGTAGATTTTACGGCTTGTTTGGTTTTAAAATAAGTATTGACAGGTTTTTAAAATAAAGATATAATGACCTCAAAGATAGATAAAAAGAGGAAAGTGAAAATATGCCAAAGATTATTGAAAGCATTAAACACACGGTGGATGCTACAATACCCGACAAGGAAGAATTAACTCATGGGCTACACCCTAAAATAGATTATATACTTCTTGTGTTAAGAAATATATTTACGGCGTTAGCGGTGATTTTCTTTTTGTGCTCTTTAATTCCGAACAATGCACATAATATCTTTAAAGCGATTGGCTATTTTTCGGGTGCGGCGGCATATGTTTTTGAGTGTTTTGCCGTTACCGACTGTTTCCAAACTAAAGTGCCCCACACCGAAATGTTTATGGTGTATTGTTTTGGGCCGCTTTATATACTAATGGGACTTAGTTACATATTTTTGCATTAATAAAACAAAAAGCCGTGAATTTCACGGCTTTTTATATTTGACTTGGCAACAAGTGTTCGCTTGGTATAATTGTTGTAACAACACTTACAAAAAAATTTACAAGATAAAATAAAAAACCTATGAGAGATTCTCATAGGTTTTTCCTTATTGTATGTTCTTAAAGTTACCAACAATTTCGTTTACTGTTTTCGAAAACGAAAATGTGTTATCGTATTTCTTTAAAATATTTTGAAATTCTACTAACTGATGGCGGTTGATAACGCAAATAAGAACGGTTTTTTCGTTTCCGCTAAAAGAACCGTGAGCAGTAATTTCGGTTGAAGAGTGCCTTAAAGTTTTTGTTATTTCTTCGCTGATTTCTTTTGGGTGGGTTGTAATAATAGTAAATTCATAAGCGGTTTTTGTACCTTTAATAATATAACTTCCAATAAAACTTGAAATAAAGCAGTAAAGAATACAAAGGCAAACAGGCTTGTAATCATATATAAGTGAGCCACTGCTATCAGGCTTTGCGTAAACGAAGAAAGAAATAATAGCAACAATAGTATTCAAGATAAAAGTAACCCAAAAGAAGTTAAGTTCACTTTTTTTAAGGCTTATGTATTTTGAAATAATGTCGGTACCGCCGGTTGAAGAGTTGGTTCTAAAGCAGGTTCCGTAAACAAAGCCGCTAATAACACCGCTTAATAGCACAGGGAAAACTGTATCGTGACCTTGGGCGTTGTATTGAAATTGTGTTAGCCCTATTTTTTGAAGATAAAGGTAAACAAACGAATAGGTCAAACAAAAGGCAAGGGAACGTTTTGCAAATTTTTTGTCCACTAAAAAATAAGCCAAAATACAAAGCGGTACATTTATAATAAGTGACATATAACCAATACTAAAGCCTGTTTTGTATTGTACCATTGTTGCAATACCGTTTAGCCCCGCAGGTGCAAATCCGTTTTTAACAATAAAAAGTTGATAATTAAATGCTAAAAGGGTTGCAATTAAAATTATAAAAATATAGGTTAATAAATCTTTAAATTTTACTTTTTTCATATACATCACCACCGATAGTGTAACATAGCAAAAAGGTTTTGTAAAGAGAAAAAGCCCAACTTTTCAATTAAAGTTGGGCTTTTTTATTATTTGAATTTAATCTCTTTTGTCCACTCGCTTGTGTGGATATTAAAATCTTCTTTTGAAAGTTTTTGCCGTTAAAGGTTATGTTATCTATTGTAACGCCACCTGTTTTAAGTTTCACAAAAATTATTTTATTGCATCAAAAATACGGTCGGCAATTACTTGCATACCAAGGTCGCCAGGATGAGCGGCAACGCCTGTGTGTTCAAAAAGGCCTATTGCCATCATCTTTGGGTCGTTACAAAGGTCTTGTAAAAATACAAAGGTATAACCCATTTCTTTAGCAATTTCGGTTATAACGGCTTCTTTTTCTTTGTGTGACCAGAAAAGACCGGTAAGAATTACTTGTTTGTCGGGGTTGTTAGCACCTAAAAAGTTCATAAAATACTTGAAATCTTTTTTAAGGGTTACAGAATCGGTTTTGTGAAACTGAATGTTTTCGCCAAGTCTTACAATTAAAATATCAGGGTCAAACTCAACTAAAGGAATGTAATGTTCTTTAAGTTTACTTTCCTTGTCTTCGGTTTCTGCGCCTTCCCAACAAGAAGCTTGTGCAATTAAAAGGTCAATATCGCCGTAGCGTTCGTGGAATTTTGCTTTAAGTAAGTGAACAAAGTCCTTATCTTCGCTTGTGGCTGCCATTCCCCAGTTGCCAAACCAACCTATTTGTGGCGCATAACCGTGCTTGGTTATTGAGTTGCCAACAATAGCAATCTTTTTCTTTGCGTTTTTGTTTGGATAGCGGAAGATATAACTGTTTACGGGGAGTTGGTCTTTGCTGGAGACGGTATTTACTGATTCGTTCATTTTAATTCCCTCTTTCGAAAGATGTATTTAAACATATAATAACATATTAATTCAATAAAATCTATTGCGATTTCACAAAAAAATATGATATAATCACCATTAAGGAGACGCGTAAGGGTTGAAAAGCCTGATATTAAAAGATTTAAAGTTTTTTGAATAACACCGTATAAGTATAAAAAATAAGGGGTAATATTTTTGAAAATAAGAGTTAAAAAAATAGATTTCAGTGAACTTGAAAACATTAAAGAACCAAAGAGGTGCAAACCTTTAAAACCAAATATTTTATTAAAGATTTTAATAAAAGTTCTTTCTTTTATACTTCTTAAAGGCGTGAAATTTAAGTATGAAAAAATAAATATGGAAAAAACAAACGGCGAAAGTGCGCTTGTGCTTATGAACCATTCGAGTTTTGTTGATTTGCAAATTGCTTCGCAAATACTTTGGCCTAAATCATTTAACATTGTTTGTACTACCGATGGTTTTGTAGGAATGTCGCTTTTAATGCGACTTATTGGCTGCATTCCTACCAAAAAATTCATAAGTGATATATCGCTTATTTCCGATATTAAGTATGCTTTAAAGAAAAATAATTGTAACGTTTTAATGTATCCCGAAGCGGGGTATAGTTTAGATGGCAGAGCAACTGTTTTGCCGCGAAGATTAGGGCTTTTGCTTAAACGACTTGATGTGCCTGTGATTATGATTTCGACTTACGGAGCGTACGCAAGGCAACCGCTTTATAACCTTCTAAAATTAAGAAAGGTTAATGTTAGCGCCAAGGCGGAGTGCATACTTTCGCGTGAAGAAATAAAGCAAAAATCGGTTGATGAGTTGGATGATATTTTGCAAAAAGCGTTTACTTTCGATTACTTTTTGTGGCAACAACAAAATAATGTTAAAATAACCGAAAAAGACCGTGCCGAAGGGCTCGAGCGAATACTTTATAAATGTGATTTTTGCGGTAAAGAAGGCAAAATGAAAGGCGAGGGAACAAAAATCAAGTGTAACTCTTGCGGAAGAATTCATACCCTTAATGAAATAGGCTTTTTAGAGGCGGAAAACGGAAAAACAAAATTTTCGCATATTCCTGATTGGATAGATTGGCAAAGACAAGAGGTGCAAAAGGAAATAATTTCTAACGAATACCGTTTAGAAAGCAAAGTGAAAATATTTGCGCTAAAAGGATACAAGGCGCTTTATGAAATAGGAAGTGGCGAGTTACTGCATACAGTTAATGGATTTTTGCTAAAGGGTTGTAGCGGAAAATTAGAATTTACTATACCGCCAACGGCATACTACACTTTAAATGCCGATTTTTATTGGTATCAAATAGGGGATATAATTTGTCTTGAAAATGAAGGGGTTTTATATTATTGTGTTATAGAAGATAATGTATCTGTTACAAAGGCGCGTATTGCTACCGAAGAAATTTACAAATTAAACAAAAAAGAGAAGACTTCGTAAAGTCTTCTCTTTTTAAATTTTAAATTGTGAACAATCCGAAAGCCGAAAGGATAGAGGTTAATAAAATAAGTAAAATGCAAACAGGAGCAATATACTTTATAATAACTACAAAAACTTTTTTCTTTTTGAAAGAAAGTCCGTTTAATTCAACCTCTTCAATAAGCACTTTTGGCTTGATAATGTAACCAACAAATATTGCGGTTAAGAACGCAACTATTGGCATTATAATGCTGTTGCTTATAAAGTCGAAGAATGTTAAGAAGTCCATTCCTAATAATTTAATATCGGCCCAAATGCCGTTACCCAAAGAGGAAGGTATTCCCAAAATTATACAACCAACAAATACCGCGATACAGGTTGGAATTCGTTTAAAGCCTAACTTGTCCATAAATATTGAAACAACGGTTTCCATTAAGGAAATGGAAGAAGTGAGAGCGGCAAAGAAAACCATAAGGAAGAAGAGCGCACCAATTATTCTACCCGCAGGCATTGTTGCAAAAACTTTTGGCAAGGTAACAAACATAAGTCCTGGACCTTGGCTTAAAGCGGCACTGTCGCCACCCGAGAAAGCGAACACAGCAGGAACAATCATAAGACCTGCCAAGAAAGCAACGCCGGTATCGAAAATTTCAATTTGGCTTACCGAATTTTCAAGGTTAACATCCTTTTTCATATAAGAACCATAGGTAATCATAATGCCCATAGCAAGTGACATTGAATAGAACAACTGACCTAAAGCCGCCAAAACAGTAGTAGCGGAAAAATGTTTAAAGTCAGGGGTTATATAATAAAGAAGACCATCTAAAGCGCCGGGTAGAAATAAGCCGTAAATAGCAATAAAAACAATCAAAACAACCAAAAGCGGCATCATAAATTTGCTAACTTTTTCAATACCTTTTTCAACGCCGAAAAGAACGATTAAAGCGGTAAGGCCGATAAAGGCTAAAAACCAAACAAGAGGTTCTATAGGTTTTGAAATAAATGAACCAAAATAACCATCAGCCGCAGCGGTGGAAGTATTTTTAAAGGTTAAAAGTGCAAAATACTTTGTAACCCAACCGCCAATTACCGCGTAATATGGCAAAATAATCATTGGAACAACCGAAGCGAGTATTCCAATAAATGAATATTTTTTATTAAGTGCGCCAAAAGCCGAAATAGCGCTTTTGCCGGTTTTTCTACCAATAGCAATTTCGGCAGTCATAAGTGCAAAACCAAAGGTTACCGCCAAAATTAAATAAACAAGTAGGAAAATACCGCCGCCGTATTTTGCTGCAAGGTATGGGAATCGCCAAATGTTGCCAAGACCAACCGCTGAACCTGCCGCCGCAAGTACGAAACCGATTTTTCCTGAAAAATTACTTCTTTTTTCGCTCATCAAAGCCCCTCCGTGAATAGTATATTATTAGAATATATCTTAAGTATTATCGCATATTTTTCGGCAAAATACAAGTATTTATTGAATTTCAGGGAAATATGTGGTAAAATAACGTAAGTTTTTAAGGAAAAACGGAGGATTTGTTTTGGTTTATACAAATGTACTTGAAGCGATAGGCAATACCCCTTTAATAAAATTGTCACACATAGTACCCGAAGACTCGGCAGAAGTGCTTGTAAAATACGAGGGTGTAAATATCGGCGGTTCTATTAAAACTCGAACTGCTTATAGTATGGTAACAGAAGCCGAAAAACGCGGCATTTTAAATAAGGATACTATAATTGTAGAGCCAACAAGCGGAAACCAAGGTATAGGCCTTGCGCTTATTGGTGCGGTTAAGGGTTATAAGGTTAGAATTATTATGCCCGACTCGGTTAGCGAAGAAAGAAGAAAGTTAATTAAGGCTTACGGCGCAGAACTCGTTCTTATTCACGATGATGGCGATATAGGTAAATGTATTGAAGAATGTTTACAAACAGCACTTGATATGGCTAAAGAAGATAAACACGTTTGGGTTCCTCAACAGTTTATAAACCCTGATAATCCAAAAGTTCATAAAAACTCAACCGCTATTGAAATTTTAAACCAAGCAAACCGCGAAATACACGGATTTTGTTCAGGTGTTGGCACAGGCGGAACTCTAAGCGGTATTGGTGAAGTTTTAAAAGAACATAATCCTAATATAAAGATTTGGGCAGTAGAACCTGAAAATGCGGCAATACTTTCGGGCGGAAGTATTGGCACTCATTTGCAAATGGGTATAGGGGACGGAATTATCCCCGAAAACCTAAATCTTAATATATTTGAAAAAACCGCAATCGTAACCGACCGCGAAGCAATAGAAACCTCTAAAAAACTTATTCGTTATGAGGGAATTCTTTGCGGTATTTCAAGCGGTACAAACGTTGCGGCGGCGCTTCGTTTGGCTAAAGAATTAGGCAAAGGAAAAACGGTTGTTACTGTTTTACCTGATACGGGTGAGCGCTATTTCACAACCGAATTATTTGAATAAAATTTTTTAAAACTGTCGTTAGTTTTAGAAAAGAGATAATTAATTTAAAAAGGCTTGTTTTTCTATTGAAAACAAGCCTTTTTTGTGGTAAATTATCATTAAGGAGTTGATAATGTTGAGCATTGATAAAATTATTGAACGCTTTAAGGGCGATTTAAATAGTTATAAACCTGTTCCTTTTTGGTCTTGGAATGCCGAATTGGAACCAGAGGAACTTTGCCGCCAAATAAGAAAAATGAAACAAGATGAAGTTGGCGGATATTTTATGCACGCGAGAATGGGCCTTACCACCGAGTATTTGGGCGAAAAGTGGATGGAGTGCGTTAAGGCTTGTGCCAACCTTGGCGAAGAGTTAGGTATGGACTCTTGGGGCTACGATGAAAATGGTTTCCCGAGCGGCTTTGCGGGTGGTAAATTGCTCGAAGATATCGAAAATCACGATAGAATTCTAAAAGCGAAAACAGGCGATTTTGATAAAGATGCGCTTGTAAGTTATTTAATTGATGGCGATGAACTTAAGCGTGTGACAAGCGGCGAAGAAAAAGGCGAATACCTTAACCTTTACATAAAAATGTGCACAAGCACGGTAGACATTTTAAATCCCGAGGTTACACAAAAGTTTATTGATTTGACCCACGAAAAATATAAAGAAGTTTTTGGTGACGACTTTTCTAAAAAAATTAAAGGCTTTTTCACTGATGAGCCTGAATATCAACGTTACGGTACGGCATACACTCCTGTTTTACCCGAATTTTATAAAGAAACTTACGGGGAAGACATTTTCGATGGTTTAGGTCTTTTGTTCTTAAAGAAAAAAGGCTATAAAGCTTTCCGACACCGTTATTGGAAATCAATGCAGGCGTTAATGCTTAAAAACTATGCTAAAAAGGTTTACGATTGGTGTAATGAAAATGGTGTTGAATTTACAGGGCACTATATCGAAGAAACTACACTCGGTTTCCAAATAACCTGTTGCGGCGGCGTGATGCCTTATTATGAATTTATGCATATGCCGGGTATTGACTGGTTGACTGCGGGCACAGGAAAAGAATTGTCGCCGAGACAAGTGGCTTCAGCAGCGGCGCAAATGGGTAAAAAGCACGTTTTAACCGAAACTTTTGCCGCTTGTGGTTGGCAAATAACCCCAAGAGACTTAAAACGCGTTGCCGAATTTCAAGTGGTAGCGGGTGTAAACCTTATTTGTCATCACTTATTGCCTTATGCTGAATACGGTCAGCGTAAGCGCGATTATCCATCGCATTTTTCAAGTGTTAACCCTTGGATAGATAAGGAATTTGCCGAATTCAACCGCTATTTTACAAGACTCGGTTACTTAATTGCCGAAAGTAAAGAAGTAGGTAAAGTTGCGGTGCTTCACCCTATTCGTACTGCTTATTTGGATTTTGATAGCGAAGATGATGCTAATATTGAGTACGGCCTCAAAGAATATGATGAAAAAATCGCAAAAACTTTAAGAGATTTGTCAAGTGCGGGTGTTAATTACCACTTCCTTGATGAAACACTACTTGCGACCCACGGTTTTGTTGATGGCGAAAAAATCGGTTGCGGAAAATGTGATTATGAATATTTAATTTTGCCTTATATTGAAAATATGGACGCTATAACCGAAAAATTAATTCGCCAATATGTTAAAAACGGCGGTAAAGTTTGTATTTTGGGTCAAGCGCCAACATTGGTAGAGGGCGAAGAGTTTGATTTAAGTTATATTAAAGAAAACTGTTCTTTCGAGGAAATAGTAGCGGCACAAAACTGTATTATGAAAAACCGCGATACCGAAATATTTATGACACACCGCGAAATTGAGGGGACACAGTTTGTTTTCGCAACCAATACTTCTACCGAAAAATCCTACACCCAAACATTTAATATTAAGGGCGCTACCGCTTTTGAAAAGTTGGATTTACTTACACTTGAAAGAAAAATTGTGCCTTTAACAGTGGAATTCGAAGCGGGTGAGTCTGCAATACTTTTCCCTGTAAATGCACAGGTTAAAGATTGTGAAAAACAAACGGAAGTTTCTTTAAAACTCGAAAACGCAAAGGTAGATTTCAGTGAAAACAGCTTAACGATTGACGCTGTGCGTTATTCTACTGACGGTGTAAACTATTCAGAAAAATATCCCGTTGTAGCCTTGTTTGAAAAACTTGTAAACGAACGCTTTGAGGGAGATATTTACTTTAAATATGAGTTCGATGTAAAAGAAGTTCCGAACGAAATTAGAATAAAAGCCGAAAAGTGCGATTGTCCAAAACAATGGCTTAACGGTAATGAATTTGAGTTTGAAAAAGTTTCTAAAGTAGAGGCTAATTTGCTTGTTGCGGATATAAGTCGGTTTGTGAAAGAGGGCACAAATGAGTTTGTTCAAAAAACAAAATGGTTCCAAAGTGAGCGCGTTTATTGGACACTCTTTAGCGAAGACGCTACCGAGGGCTTAAAGAATATGTTGGCTTATGACAGCGAACTTGAAGCAGTTTATGTTTGCGGTAAGTTTGGCGTTTACACTGATACAGGATTCACCGATTCGGGCGAAGGCTTCGTTTGCGCTGATAATTTCTATATAGGCGCCGAGCCTCAAACTGTTAGCGAAATCGTGACCGATGGTTTCCCGTTCTTTAAAGGGGAGATGACTTTAAAACAAACAGTAACCCTCGAGAATAAAAATGTTGCCTTGCGAATTGACGGTACACAACAAGTAGCATATATAAAGGTAAACGGCTTGTCGGCGGGTAAACTTTTGTTTAATACTACACTTGATATATCCAAATTTGCAAAAGTCGGTGAAAATGAGATAGAGGTTACTTTGGTTATAAGCAACCGCAACCTTTTAGGACCGCACCATTATAACGGAGTTCTTTCAAGAACTGTATCCGCTCCCGATATTTACGAAGTGAATAATTCTTGGAAAGAAAATAAGAGTGATATGTATCTCGAAAGATTTGAACTTTTAACACTTGGAATAGCAAAATAAGATACAACAAAAAGGCTTGGGAAAATTCCAAGCCTTTTTAATTTAAGTGTTATTTATTAGTCGTGCTTTTTAAATCCGCGGCGGTTGTTTTTGCGTGGTTTCTTTTCTTCTGCTTCGCCATCATCTTCAACAACTGCACCGTTGATTTCAACCAAAGCATCTCTACGAGAAAGATTAATTCTGCCTTGGTCATCAATTTCGGTAACCTTAACAATTACTTGGTCGCCAACATTAACAACGTCTTCAACCTTTTCTACGCGCTTAACATCAAGTTTAGAAATGTGAACCAAACCTTCTTTACCTGGTGCAATTTCAACAAATGCGCCAAATGTCATAAGTCTTGTCACCTTACCGCTATAGATAGCGCCGATTTCAGGGTCGTTAGCAATAAGTTCGATAATAGAAACTGCTTGTTTAGCCTTTTCAATGTCGAGACCTGAAACGAATACTCTACCATCTTCTTCAATGTTAATAGTACAATCACATTGTTCTTGAATAGATTGAATAACCTTACCTTGCTTACCGATAACATCGCCGATTTTTTCAGGATTGATAGCGGTTGTAAGCATTTTAGGAGCGTACTTAGAAAGTTCTGCGCGTGGTTCAGGAATACACTTAAGCATTACTTCGTCAAGAATGTGCATTCTCGCTTTATTTGTCTTTGCAAATGCTTCCTTAATAATAGCAGGGGTAAGACCGTGAACCTTAAGGTCCATTTGAATAGCGGTAATACCCTTATGAGTACCTGCTACTTTAAAGTCCATATCGCCGTAGAAGTCTTCAAGACCTTGAATGTCTACCATAGTCATAAAGTCGCCATAAACACCTTCATCACCTGTGATAAGACCACAAGAAATACCTGCAACAGGCGCGTTAATTGGAACACCTGCAGCCATAAGAGCAAGTGTAGAACCACAAATTGAACCTTGTGAAGTAGAACCGTTTGAAGAAAGAACTTCACTTACTACGCGGATAGCGTAAGGGAATTCGTCAACAGAAGGAATAACAGGAACTAAAGCCTTTTCAGCCAAAGCGCCGTGACCAATTTCGCGGCGACCGGGACCACGAGATGGCTTTGTTTCACCAACTGAATATGATGGGAAGTTGTAGTGGTGAATATATCTCTTGGTAACTTCTTCGTCAAGACCGTCAAGCTTTTGAGCCTCACTAACAGGGGCTAAAGTAGCGATTGAAAGAACTTGGGTTTGACCACGGGTAAACATACCGCTACCGTGAACGCGAGGGAGCAAATCTACCTTTGCATCAAGTGGGCGGATTTCGTCAATACCACGGCCGTCAACACGTTTCTTTTCGTTTTTGAGCCAATTTCTAACAACGTGTTTTTGAATAAGGTAAAGAATTTCGTCAATTTTACCTTCGTTGCCTTCGAACTGAGCATCATATTTTTCGTGTAAAGCATTGCTGATTGGTAAAAGAGCAGCATCGCGAACTAATTTATCATCAGTATCAAGCGCTTTTTTAACATCTTCAATGCAGAAGTTTTCCATCTCTTCAAAAAGAACAGGGTCTGGGTCGTTAGACTGGAACTCAAATTTTTCTTTGCCGATTTCAGCAACGATAGAGTTGATAAATTTAACAACTTGCTTATTTACTTCGTGACCTGCCATAATGCAGTCAAACATTAAGTCGTCAGGAATTTCGTTACCGCCTGCCTCAATCATAGCAACCAAATCTTCGGTAGAAGAAACGGTTAATGTAAGGTCGGAAACAGCGCGTTGTTCAAGATTTGGGTTTATAACGATTTCACCGTCAATAAGACCAACGTTAACGCTTGAAATAGGACCTGCCCAAGGAATGTCCGAAATTGCAATAGCGGTTGAAACACCGATTGCAGCAGCAACTTCAGGTGAACAGTCAGGGTCAACTGCCATAACAGTAGCCACAACCGAACAGTCATTTCTCATATCTTTTGGGAAAAGTGGGCGGATTGGACGGTCAATACAGCGAGAAGCTAAGATAGCCTTGTCTGTAGCGCGGCCTTCACGTCTTGTGAAAGAACCGGGGAAACGACCAACCGAATACATTTTTTCTTCATAGTCAACTGAAAGTGGGAAGAAGTCAACACCTTCGCGTGGCTTTGCGGAAGCAGTTACGGTACAAAGTACACGAGTATCGCCGTAACAAGCCATAACAGCCGCATTTGCAAGACCGGCCATCATACCTGTTTCGATTTTCAAAGGACGTCCGGCAAGGGTGGTTTCATAAACCTTGTAGTTTTCAAACATACTAAATTCTCCTTTTCTTTTAGTGGGGAATTTTGGTTAGCAATAAATCCAACAGCTAAAACGTGCGAAGCACAATTCATACACCGCAAGGTGCAATTCACGGCAAAGCTAAATCATTTTTAGTTGCTCGATTTACCGCTAAATCGCAAAATCCCCAACAAATTTTAATTGTTTCAAAAATTGCAATAAGGCAGACTGCGTTATTACAGCCTGCCTTTTTGTGCTAAAATTACTTACGAAGACCGAGTTTTTTGATAAGAGCACGGTATCTTTCGATATCTGTCTTAGTGAGGTAAGCCAAGAGGTTTCTTCTGTGACCTACTAACTTCAAAAGACCACGGTAAGAGTGCTTATCCTTTGGATGAGCCTTAAGGTGTTCGTTAAGTTCGTTGATTCTTGTAGTAAGAAGAGCAATTTGAACTTCAGGTGAACCTGTATCTCCTTCGTGTGTGGCATATTCAGCCATAACTTGTTGCTTTGTTTCTTTTGTCATTTTTTTCACTCCTTTTTAAATTTGTCAGCCGTGAACCAAGCAATAGGTCAAAGTGAATCCCGTAAGGGCAGACACCTAAAGCATAGTAAACGGTAGCCAAATGATTATATCACAGTAACACCAAAAAGTAAAGAAAAATTTTAAAATATGTTTTCAAAAAAATGCCGACCACAAGATATAGTATATTGCTTACAAGACAGTTTTATTTTTGTCTTTCGAGAGAGAAAAAACACCTTATATAAATAGAAAAGGCGGTTTTTGGCGGTAGGCAAAAGGAACAGTTATGAGAAGTTTGTTTTGTGAAAAATAACCAAAAATTTTTTTAAAATTAGGCATTTTTCACAATAGCAATTATCGGCGTTAGGTGGTATAATGTATCTGAACCTAAAATGTGCCTTAAAAGGCGCAAAATTAAATAAAAGGAGAGGTTTTAAAATGAAAACAATGAAAAAAATTGCTGCTGTTGTTTTAGCACTTGCAGTGATTGCTTCTTTCGCATCACTCTTTACGGCTACTGCAGCAGCTACAAACGTTGCTTTAAACGCAACAGTAACAGGTACACAGTTGGGCGGCTTTAAGCTTTCTAACGCAACTGACGGTGTATATGATAAGGCAGGAAGTAACGAATCACATTCGGCAATTGTAACCTTTGGTTCTGATCACCTTGCAACATTTACACTAGAATTAACCTCAGCAGCAACAATCAACAACGTTAAAGTTCTTTACCATCATAAGAGCAGACTTAACCGTCCTCGTGATTTGGCTGTTTTTGTTCAGTTAGAAAACGATTCTTGGGTACGCGTTTCTGAGTTCCATCCTGCAGGAGACCAAACTCTCTTCCCAAAAATTAGTGCAACTGATACAACTTCTACAATTAACACAATCGATTTCTACTTCGAGCCTGTTACAGCTAAGGCTATCAAGATTATAGGTAACAGAATGGGTACACGTATTTTCAATAGCGAGCCTAATGCTGGTTATGACTTCCGTGTAAACGAAATCGAAGCTTATAATGATACATCTGTAACCGACTACACTGCAGGCACTATAATTAATGAAGCTGCAGGAAAAATTACACACATCGGTATTGACGAGGTTACTGTTGATGGCACCGCAATTCCTGCAATTGCAGGTGAAACTACAGGCTCAACTCCTGATCCAACTCCAACTCCTGATCCAACTCCAACTCCAACTCCTGCTGTTAACGTAGCTTTAGATGCAGAAGTAACTGGTTTACAGTTGGGCGACTTTGAGCTTTCTAATGCAACTGACGGTGTATATGATAAGACAGGAACTGATAAAAACAATTCTGCTGTTGTAACCTACGACAATTCTAATAACCTTGCAACATACACATTAACCCTTAAAGCTACATCCACAATTAATAACGTTAAACTTCTTCTCTCACGTGCTGAATCACTCAATCGCCCACGCGATTTGGCTGTTCTCGTTCAGTTAGAAGATGGTAGCTGGAAGCGCGTTGCTGAATTCCATGCCGAAGCAGATGAAGTAATCTATCCAAGATATGAAGATAAAACAGGTAAAATTAACACAATCGATTTCTACTTCGAGCCTGTTTCAGCTAAGGCTATCAAGATTATCGGTAACAGAGCTGGTACACGTCTTTCTAATAAAGAGCCTACTGCTGGTTACAACTTCCGTATAAACGAAATCGAAGCTTACAATGATACATCTGTAACCACATACACTGCAGGCACTAAAATTGATGAAGCTGCAGGAGTTATCACACATATCGGTATTGACGAGGTTACTGTTGATGGTACCGCAATTCCTGCAATCAAGGGCGAAGGCACTGGTTCAGGTACAGGCACTGGTTCAGGTACAGGCACAGGTACTGGTTCAGGTACAGGCACTGATTCAGGTTCAAATGGCTCAAACAAAGTTCCTCCAAAGGGTGGCGACAACTCAAATGTTGTAGCAGTTATGGTAGCTCTTGTTGCTGCAGGCTTCGTTTGCGTAGCAGCTGCTAAAGCTCAAAAAGCTTAAATCTTAAAATCTAACTGATTTTACAAATAAAACCGTAGGCATTACGCAAGTTGTCATAAGGATATCTTTGCGTAAGGCGGTGGCTTGGAATCGGACGGACAGTTTAGGCTGTCCGTCCTTTCCTTTTATACGGCTTGTTTCGTATTTGTTTCTTCAAGGCAACCGATATAGCGAAAGTAGATATCAATTTGCTGCTCGGATGTTTTTACCCACTTGGTTGTGCGTTCGTGGATAACAATCTTTGCTACGAAGGTGCGGAGCACCTCTGCGGTGAGTTCTTGCAAATCAGTATACTTATTTGCTATTGCAATGAACTTTTCTATATTTACGGTTGCCGCTTTTAATTCTTCAATTTGTTTTTGCAGGACAGGTATCTGTTCTTCAATTTCTTTTTGCTCTGCATTATATCCTTCAGACAACATACGAAATTGTTCGTTGGTAACCTTGCCGAGAACATTATCCTCATACAGTCTTTTGAATAATGCGTTCAGCTCATCATTACGCTTTTCTTTTCTGCTGAGTTCAATCGTTTTTGCCGTAAGCTCCCTCTTGTTTTCAGAGGAACTTTTGTTGTTTATGACCTGAACAAACTCTTTGGTTTTGGTTCTCGCATAGTAGGTTATACGGCGTATCTCTTCAAGAACGATTTCATCCAAAGCCATTTCACGAATACGGTGAGCGGAGCATAACTGTTCACCAACATGTTTGCGATACCGACTGCAGATGAAGTTGTAAGCATCAGGCGTAATGGATTTTCCTCGCACGAAGTATAACTTTGAACCGCAGTCGGCACAGTATAACAAGCCGCTATACTTATCAATCTCACCCATATTATTGCGGCGGCGTTTGCCTTGACGAACCTTTTGTACTGCATCCCAGGTTTCCTGATCAATGATTGCTTCGTGGGTATTTTCAAAACGGTACTGTTCGTTCTTGGGAACTTCAACTGTACGCTTATCTTTGAAAGACACCACACGAGTTTTGCAGTTAATGGTATGACCAAGATAAATTTCATTTCCGAGTATCTTAGATATCGTTTGTGATGACCAACCGTAAGGCACGTCAGTGTCAGTGACCGTTCCGTAGTAACCATCTGATTGGTATCGGTAGAAAGTTGGTTTAAAAATCTTTTCATCTCGTAACACGTTGCCGATATTCTTCGGGCCCATACCTTGCGCACACATTTCAAATATCCTGCGAACAATAGGCGCAGTTTCTTCGTTAACAAGCAGTTTGCCTTTGTGTTCCGGATCACGTTTGTATCCGTAAGGAATTGACGTTCCAATGCGTTCACCGCGTTCCGCTTTTGCTTTTAGTACCGCACGGATTTTCTTGCTTGTATCTCTTGCATACCATTCATTGAAAAGATTTTTAAAGGGAGCAAGTTCGTTGCCTTCGGTGTAAAGCGAATCATAATTGTCGTTAATGGCTATATACCGAACGTTCCATCTTGGAAACATTATTTCGGTATACTGACCGACCTCAAGATAGTTTCTGCCCAGTCGGGATAGGTCTTTTGTGATAAGCGTTTCAACCTTTCCGTTCTCCATCAGTTCAAGCAAACTTTGAAAGCCGGGGCGATTAAAACTGACACCTGAATATCCGTCATCAATAAATACTTCTGCATTACAAAATCCGTTTTCTTTGGCGTACTTGGTAAGCATATTTCTTTGGTTTACAATACTATCGCTGTCACCCTTTTTCTCATCTTCCTGAGAGAGTCTGCAATATAATGCTGTGATTTTATCATTCAATTGGTTTGGCATAATTATTTTACCTCCTTGTAAATGTCAAACCGATTGAGAGTGCATGGTGCAGTTATATAGATTTCTGCACCACAACAATACTCTAAACCGGTTCAAAAGTCCAGCGATTATGATGCCTTATTTGCATCACTCACCATAAGTCTTTTCAGACCTTCTTCGCTGTCACGGACATTTTCAAGATCGAATATTGAGTTCACTTTATATCGCATACCTTTGATTTCATATCTGCTTGTTGTGACCAACTTTTTATCTTTTATTTGGATATTCTGTCTGCGGCGAATATTTAATGCTATTTTAGCATCATGTTCTTTGCCGCTTGGAATTCTAACTTTATTTTTCTGATTGTTATTCATATTTCCTCCTTTAAAATTAACAACCCCTATTAAAATGCCGTAATTTCGGCGGTTTTCCCAACAAGGAGCTACCTATATCTTGAATTAGCACATCAAGGAGCGACCCTGCAAAAATAAAACTAAAAGCCCGTAAACGCCCTAACGGTCGGCGTTGCCGTCCGTCCTGATCGGAGCAACCCCAAACAACAGGGGTTGCTCCTTTCTCCTGCTTTTTTTCGCACATGCGAAATCTCTGCTTTAACCCCTACAACAGAAAAGAAAAAAGCATTGTTTTATGCCGCATCCTCACATTCAACATCTCAATTCATTCGGCTTTAACATTGCTATATATCTTTTATCTTCTGTTGTAGATATTAGTTTAGTTCTATGGGTTTAGTTAATGATAAGAAGTTCTCACACTACACCCATACATTTTTGAAACTACTCAAACAGCCGAGTGACGTAATATAAATTACTTCGTTTGCTGCCATCGGTCCGCTTGCGATGAACCTTTTTTACAAGTCCTCGATCT
>JAZNCS010000070.1:0-3627 GCA_045587685.1 Acutalibacteraceae bacterium | reverse complement strand
TTGTGTGATGAAATTGTCTTCCTAAGACCGCTTGGCCTCCGACTTAACATAAGAGTTTAGTTGTTCAACTTTGCACCCACAGTCCAAATCTTCGCAAAAAACAGGTTTTAGCGGTTTCAAATATTCTCTCACTTCTTCGTTAATGTGAGGGTAGCTTAAAAAAATAAACCCCGTACCCGATAAAATCTTTTGAATTTCGTCAATGATTTCAAGACAGCGTTTTTCAGTAGGATAAAGACCTGCATAATCCAACGCACTTCTATTTGTACGAATAGCCCAAAAATCTCCGTCCGCTACATAGTAAATATCGTCAACTTTCGACAATCTTTGTTTGTTTTGATTTCTAACCCACAATTCCATAATTTACTCCTTTACCTATTCTTATCATACCACTCCAAAATGGAAAGTATTTTTTGCCCTGCGGTTTCACGGCTACAAAATCTCCACAGCACCCCATAGCGTTCCGTCATCGTCCGCATAATCTTGTAGAGCGTTTCGCCCTTGACTTGCGAACGGGGGTTGCTCCACTCCTTGACTTCTTCAAGCGATTGCAACGGCTCACGGACAAGCACCACCAAATCGCACCGCATTTCGTTTTTCACTCGCAACACTTCACGAAGAAACCGAGCGTGGTCTTTGCCTAGATTTTGTGCCAACTCCAACAAGTCTTTTTTAAGGTCAATCGCTACCTTTGGACGGCTAAAATTGATATAATCCCCTGCGTACACCTTGCTCACAAAGTACGGCTGTTGGATAAGGTCAAAGTATTCGATTACTTCGGCGTTGCCTCTCTCGCGACTATCTACTTGCACCGAGCCTTTAAGCATTGTCTTTCTCCAACAATTCGGGGTTGTCGTGGATATTGCCAATTACTTCAAGTTCTTTGATTTTTACAAGTGCATTGTTATTACTTAAATGTCTATACATAGGTATTCCTTGACAATCAATTTTCAACATAAAGCAAGCATTTTTTTCACTATAAACAATTTGTTCTATCAACTCATACTCGCTATCATACTTTACGCCTTGAAAATCTCTCTTTTCGATATAAACAACCTTAACAATATCGCCCTCAAATATCTTTTTGCCGTTTTTATCGCAAACGCCTACATATTGTCCTACGGTTTCTTTGTCAACTTTATATTCTTCAAGGCTATCACAAACATAATCGCCACGCCAATCAAAACATTTTCTTACTGTCTTAATTATATTACCATAACATAAATATCCTTCTATCCAATCGCCATTATCTTGTTTTTTTGCCCTAAACAAAACCTCTCGCATAATTAAACCCCTTTAATTTTGTTTCTACGCCCCATTCTGCACTTGCTTGACCATTTACCGAGCCAAGCGGTGTTGTGCGATTATGGGCTTGTTTTCGTGCTTAAAATGGAAGTTCCCCATCTATATCGTCCAACGATTGCAAAGTGCCACGCTGTTCAATCACTTCGGGCTGTCGGGGGGCGGTGTTCTTGCTTTCCGCAGGTTCAAAATCCCAACAAATGTGGTTCGTGTACAACTTGCCTTTCGCCTTGTCGTAATAGTTGGTGGTTTCGACTTCAAGCAACTTCAAGCGGTCTTTTTCCGCAAGTGCCATTGTGCGAATTTTCTCAAACGCCCTGCCAATAAAACGCACCCTGCCGTTAAAGTCGGTTTCGTAGCCGTTCTTGGCGGTTTGGCTTTTCTTGCTCGTTGACACCGTTACTTCGGCGTATTTTTCAAAAAGTTGCACTACCTTTCCTGTTTCTTTGTTGTTCCATACCGTACAAAAGCACGAGTTCTTAAATCCCATTTTCCTAATTCTCCTTTTACTTAATTCCCAATACCAATCAAAGTATCACTTCCGTCGCCTAACATTGTTTCGGGCAACTTTCCGTCCCATTGTTGGCTATAATAATACTCAATAAGATTTTCCGCACCTTTCGCAAGTTCTTCGGCGGTTACTTCTCTTCCGTCGGGTTTATAAAGTTTGTTCAAACCCGTTTCTTCGTCTTTCTTAACCGTCCACCCGTTAATACTTGCCAATCTTTGGAGCGCAATCGCCGCTTCTTTTTGCCCTTGATATTCTGCACTATCCGCACTAATTTTCGCCACTTCCATATCGGCTTCGGCTTGAATTTTTGCAACTTCCGCATTTGCCTTTGCGTTTGTTTCCGCAATCTTTTTATCGTTTTCCGCTTGTGCCAACGCTTGTGCTTGCTCTATTTCTGCTTGCTTTTTCTTTTGCTCTGCAACTTGCTTTGCTTCTACCGCATTTGTAAATGCGTCCGTAAAGTCCATATCTTCAATCGCAGTTGACGAAACTTTTATATTATATCTACCAAGACTTGTTTCAAGCAATTCTTCAATATTATTCGCTAAATCGCTTCTTGTTTGTACCAACTGTTCAGCCGTGTATTGAGCCGTTGCAACTTTGACTGCTTCAAAAACACTCGGTTCAATAATGGTAGTGTAATAATCTTTTCCTACTGTTCTATAAATCTCTTGTGCATTTGCTTTGTCGATTTGATAATTTACCGTGTAAATCATTGAAACTTCTTGAATGTCCGAACTGAAACAACTTAAAGTTACGGTAGTCTTTTGAACCCTATTATCCATTTTTACAACAGAGTGCCACGGGGCTTTAAGATGAAAACCTGCTTCAAGTGTATAATTTTCAACCTTACCAAAAGTCGTTACAACGCCCGTATTTCCCGTTTGGACGGAAGTTATACAACCAAAGAAAGTCAACAACAAGCCTAATCCAAAGCCACCTAAATATCCAAGTTTACTATATTTCTTCAATGGCGTTACGACAGTTTCTTGCATTGTGGTCTTTCTTCTACCATACATATCTTCTAAAATTTCGCCGTCTTGCCCGTACAAGTAAACTTCTTTTCGTTCAATTTTTTTGTGCTTTGAAAACACAACGCCTACAACAATGCCACTTACCAATACAATAATACCAAAAATAAATCCTACCATTTTAATTATTCTCCTTTGCATACTGCTCGATTTTTTCACAAATCATATCGTAGTCCTTGACCTTAATCGACTTCGTGCTTTCGTAGCCCATAGCCTTTAACGCACCCTTTGCTTTTTCAACCGTCAAGCCGTTGGAAGTCGCAATCGCAAAAATTCTTTGGATTTGCTTGCTGTTAATGAAATCATCGTCCTTTTGCAACTGACTTGCCATTTTTTCAACATTCGTATCTTCAAGGTCGCCTACAAACCACGCAGAAGCGTCTGCTAATTTAATCGCCAAATCGACTTCTGCTCTCTTTTCGGCTAATTTCATTTTCGTATTTGCCATATCAAAACCGCTTGCGAAACCACTTGATTTCTCGTTCGTGTTTGCACAACCATAACCCGTTCTCACAGGAACTCCATTTGCATAAGCCGTTGCCTTAAACGCATAATAGAAGAAACCATTTTGAAAATCGGCAAACTTGTCAATGATTTCCGAAGTGTACATTAAGCCAAATGCCGTAAGTATGCGGTGCGCTCCGCTTTTGAACAATGTGGGCTTTTGTGAAATAGGCGAGCCGTCTTTCTTTGTAATCATACCAAAATCGACATCTCTTTTCAAATCAAATGAAGTGTTGCCGATTGTAATTTGGTAATTGTTTCGATAAGGTTTGATTTCCG
>JAZNCS010000069.1:0-42424 GCA_045587685.1 Acutalibacteraceae bacterium | reverse complement strand
CTTTTTCATAGTAAATTCTCCTTAATTTTATTGTTACAAATATTATAACTTATTTGCAAAATAATTTCTATAAATTTTTTGTAAATTGTTATAAAATAAGGAAAATAAAAATTTTTAAAAGAAATTGTTGACAATAGGACGCACGTTTGCTATAATAATGGGGCGCTCTAAAAAAAGCGCTATATTTGCGAGTGTGCTGGAATAGGCAGACAGGCACGTTTGAGGGGCGTGTGTCCATGACGTACGAGTTCAAGTCTCGTCACTCGCACCAGTCGGGAGCCTCGACACGCAAACGCGTAGTTGAGGTTCTTCTTTTTTTAAAATAATACCTCGCGTTCAAGCGTGACTATAAGTAATATAACAAAGAAATCCAAGTCTTTTGACTTGGATTTTTTCGTTTTTATTTAGCGTAAACATTGATTTATTTGTCGAAAATTGGTATAATATACTAAATTTTAGTTCATAAGTGCTACGCCAAAATTTATAACACCTGCAAAGGTTACCCATAGTAAATATGGAATAAGCAAGTATGCCGCAGGTTTTGAAATTTTGTAAAAAGATATTATTGTTAATATAATTAAAACCCACAAAACGACAAGCCAAACAAAGCTAAACCAATAAAGAGACAGGGCAAAAAACCAAATAGACCAAAAGAAGTTAAATGCAAGTTGTGCGCCGTAAAGTTTTATGGCGTTACTTAATTTTATGGTGGAAGTATTGCTTGTTATTACAAGGTAAAATGCTATTCCCATAAGTATAAACAAAATTGTCCAAGCTATTGGGAATACTGCCATTGGCGGTGTAAAGTCGGGTTTTTTTATGTTTTCAAAATCTTTCATTCCGCCCATTGAAATTAAAGCTGATATACCGCCAACAATTAGTGGTATAGCCACACTTTTAAGTAAGGTTTTCCAATTTATTTTCAAAAAAATCATCCCCTACAAAAAATATATACAAAATATTTTATTTTATTCTTAAAAAACGTTCATTAAAAAAAGAGGATGTAAAATGTTCGATTATTTAACAAAAAGGCCTATGTTATTTAGCGCTATACTTTGTGTTATAGTTTCTATTCTAATTTACACAAGTAAAGGGGCGCTTTTATTTATAGCGCCAATTTTAATATTGTTAATTAGTTTTTTTACATTTTTTAAGAAAAATCCGAGGATGGCAGTTTGTATTATAAGCGTAACAGTGGTGGTTTTAAGTAGTGTTTTCACTTTAGAAAAAGTAGACCGATTGAGTGATTTAGAAGGGTTTACTACCGAGGGTGAATTTGTTGTAGTTAGTCAACCTATAGATAGAGAAACAGTTTATACAACCGAGCTTGAGGTAATTAATAGCGATTTAGTTCCAAAAGGTGTTAAAATTTATACTTTTTATTACGATAATAACCTTAAGTTGGGTGAAAAGATTAACGCAAAAATCAAACTTTTTTCTATAAAGGGCAGTGAGTTCGAAAAAGATAATGTTGCAAACAAAATTTATTTAAGTGGTACGGTTTCAAATTTAGAGAAAACGGGTGAGAGTGACCTTATTTTAAGCAGTGTTGATAAGGTGAGGTTTTATATTAGGTCTTGCCTTTTTCAAAATATGGAATATAATGAAGCGGCAACTATGACAGCGATAACCTTTGGCGATAAAGATTATTTTTTAGATAGTTTTTATGAGGCGGTAAAATACGCGGGTGTAGCGCATGTTATGGTTGTTTCGGGAATGCACCTTTCAATAATTATTTTACTTTTCACAAAGTTGATGGAAAAGTTGTTTTACAACAAAAGTATTAGGGCAATAACTATAATTTTAGCGGTTATTTTCCTTGTTGCTCTTTGCGGTTTTACCAAATCTATAATTAGGGCAGGGTTTACATATTTACTTATTGCGGTTTCACTATTTATAGGTAGAAAAAGTACGCCCGAAAATGCGTTGGGCGGCGCAGTAAGTATTATTATGATATTTTCGCCGTTTGTAATTTTTAGTGTTTCGTTTATGCTTTCGTGTTTATCTACGTTTGGCATTTTAGTAGTTGCTATTCCTATTATAAATTATATTACCGAACAAAAGATTATTAAAAGCAAAATAATAGTGTGGGTAGGCAGTGCAATTTTAGTTTCTTTAAGCGCTTTAGTATTAACTTTGCCGGTAGTAATTTATTGTTTTGGGTATGTTTCAAAAGTTTCGGTTATAACAAATCTTTTAATATCTACTGCGGTAACATTTGCTTTATCCGTAACGGTTTTAGCACTTATTGTAAATTTGTTTTTTGAGCCGTTGGCAGTAATAATGTTTGATTTGGCCGAGGCGGTTACAAAATATATAAATTTCGTTATAGCAAAATTTGGCGCTTCCCAAAAATCTATAATTGAGCTCAAGGAAAACACGATTTATATTGCGGTGGCAATAATTGTTGTGATTTTGGGTGTACTACTTGCTTGTAAAAATAAACTTGATATGGTAAAATTAAAAAGAATAGATGAAAAAATTGTTTCAGAAGGTGGTGGAAGATTAAAATGGCGGCAATAAGCGAGGAAATTTTAAAAAGTGAAGTTGCAAAAGAACAAAAAAATATTTTTTTAATATATGGTGAAGATGATTTTCTTAAGAAAATGTATGTTGAAAAAATCATTTCAAAAACCGTAGAAAAGGACGATATTTTTAATTTTCAAAAATTTGAAAGCGATAGCGATTTGCAAGATGTTTATGACGCGGTTATGCAGTTACCTATGATGGTTGATAAAAAATGCGTAATTCTTTGTGATTTTGATTTTGAACACGCTTCAAAAACGGAATTTGATAAACTTTGCGCTTTGTTCTGTGAAGTTCCTGAAACTTGTGTTTTTATACTTTGGTTTGATACTTTAAAGTTTGAATTTAAGAAGAATGCAAAATTAACCTCATTAAGTGAGTCTTGTGAAAAAATAGGCGGTGTCGTTGCAAATCTTTCACACAGAACAACTGCCGAACTCGAAAAAATGCTTTGCAGTGGCGCTCTAAAACGCGGTTGTAAAATGTCTTCCTCGGTTGCAAGAAGGTTAATTGAACTTTCAGGGGAAGATATAAACACCTTAAAAAATGAACTTGAAAAACTTTGTTTGTTTGTTAAAAGCGGGGAAATAACCCTTGAAATAGTAGAAAAAAATGCAGTTAAAACGGTTGAATCGGAAATTTTTAGCCTTTCAAATCAAATTTTTAGCCTTGATGTTTCGGCGGCTTTGCAAAGTTTAGACGAACTGTTTTTTGAAAGGGTTGAACCAATAATAATATTAAGTACTATTTCAGCAACGTTTGTTGATATTTACCGTGTGTATGCCGGTAAAAACGCAGGACTTAATATTAATAAAATCGCTGAAGAGTTTGCGTACGGAAAGCGTACTTTTGTGCTTGAAAAAGCGGGAAAACAACTCCTCAAATTAAGTTTTAAGCAAATTTGTTTGTGCTTTGATGCGTTAAGGGAAGCGGACCGACTTTTAAAGTCGTATTCAATGGATGGCAAAACTGTTTTAGAGCAACTTGTTGTTAGATTGATTTATATAATTGCAAAGGGTGAAGAGGTTGATAAGTCTTAAAATGCCTGTTATTGTTGAGGGCAAATACGATAAAATAACCTTAGAAAATGTTATTGATACCTTAATTATCCCAACTAATGGTTTTGCGATTTTTAAAAACAAGGAAATGTGTGATTTTATACGCTGTTTAGCACAAAAAACGGGAATTATTATTATGACCGATTCAGATTTTGCGGGTGCACAAATACGAACACACATTAAGAATATAACCGGGGGCGCTAATATTATAAATGTTTATATACCTCAGTTAAAAGGCAAAGAAAGGCGCAAAAGCGCTCCTTCTAAACAAGGCTTTTTGGGTGTAGAGGGTATGAGCGGGGAAGTTATTTTAGAAGCCCTTAAAAAAAGCGGAGTATTTTCTGAAAAAGTAGAAAAAAGCAAAAAAATAACTAAAACCGATATGTTTGTGTTTGGTCTTTCGGGTGGAAGCGATAGCGGCAAAAAGCGAAAGGAATTTTTAAAGTTTTGCGGTTTACCGCAAGATTTATCGCCAAATGCGATGCTTGATATTATTAATACAATTTATAGTTATGAGGATTTTTTGAAGGCGGTTAAAGAATGGCAAAACAGTATGGACAAAAATTAAAAATATTGGTTATTCTTGATATATTGCGTAAATATAGCGATGAAGAAAATCCTATTTGTGCTACCGATATTTGCGAAAAATTAAACGAGGTTGGCATAAGCGCTGAAAGAAAATCGGTTTATGCTGATATTGCCGAACTTTGCGATTACGGATATGATATTATAAAGTGTAAGAAAGGGTATTTTATGGCCTCGCGTGAGTTTGAAGAACCGGAAATTCACCTTCTTTGTGATGCGGTAAGAACTGCTAATTTTATTACGGCTAAAAAGACAACCGAACTTGTTAATAAATTAAGTTCTATGTTAAGTGTTAATCAGGTTTTAAGACTTGAAAAGGGCATATATTTTGATAGTGAATCAAAATGCACTAACGAGCAAATTTATTATAATATACACAAAATTTGCGAGGCTATTTCAACAAAAAAACAAATGAGTGTTGAATATGGTGTTAGAAAATTAACTCCTAACCGCACTATAGAATATGCAACCAAAGAAATGGTTATAAATCCTTATGCGCTCACCTGGCGTGATGACCATTATTACCTTATTTGCAACCATTCAAAATACGATAATTTAATGCATTTAAGGCTTGATAGAATATACTCGGCTGAAATACTTAATAGTAAAACAAGATATTTTGGTGAGGTTAGCGAATATAGGGACTTTTTCAATACTGCCGATTATACTAAAAAACTTTTCGGTATGCACGGCGGCAGTGAAATTGAAATCGAGCTTCGTTGTAACGAAAAGATAATTGAACCTATTGTTGATAGGTTTTCAGAGAAGATTTTTATAAAAAATGTTAACAATGGAGAGTTTAGTTTTACTGCAAAAGCAGTTTTGAGTGAGGCTTTGGTTACCTTTATTATAAACTTTGGCGAAAATATAAAGGTAGAAAAACCACAACTTTTAAAGGATATGGTTAAAGAAAGAGCACAAAAGGTGTACGAAATATATAAAAATATGTAATTTGTACTTGTTTTAAATCTTTTATGTGGTATAATTTTTCTTGTAATTATAATTTGGAGAAGGAAAAATGAAAAAAATCGGATTCGATAGCGAAAAATATATAAGTTTGCAGTCGCAAAATATTAGAGATAGAATTGCTCAGTTTGGCGATAAACTATACCTCGAATTTGGCGGCAAACTTTTTGATGATTACCACGCGGCAAGGGTGTTGCCCGGTTTTCAACCTGATGCAAAGGTTAAAATGCTTTTAGAACTTAAGGATGATGCCGAAGTTGTAATTGTAATTAATGCCGATGCGATAGAAAAAAATAAAAGGCGTGGTGACCTTGGAATAACATACGATTTGGATACATTAAGACTTATTGACGCTTTTAGAGAAATAGGTCTTTATGTTGGTAGCGTTGTTATAACCTGTTATACAGGTCAACCTTTAGCGCAAAATTTTGAAAAAAGACTTAATTCATTAGGAATTAAATGTTATCGTCATTATCCGATTGCTGATTATCCTTCGAATATACCGCTTATGGTTAGCGAAAATGGTTTTGGTAAGAATGATTATATTGAAACCGAAAGAAAGTTGGTTGTAGTAACTGCACCGGGTCCGGGTAGCGGAAAAATGGCAACCTGTCTTTCACAACTTTATCACGACCATATGCGCGGAATAAAAGCGGGTTACGCTAAATTTGAAACCTTCCCAATTTGGAATATGCCTTTAAAACATCCTGTAAATGTGGCGTATGAAGCGGCTACTGCTGACCTTGATGATGTTAATATGATTGACCCGTTCCATTTGGAAGCATATATGAAAACAGCGGTTAACTATAACCGAGATATTGAAATTTTCCCTGTTTTAAGTTCAATACTTGAAACAATTTTAGGCGAGTCACCATACAAAAGTCCTACCGATATGGGCGTAAATATGGCAGGATTTGCGATTACTGATGATGATGTTGTTAGAGAGGCTTCTAAACAAGAAATTATTAGAAGATATTATTCTGCGCTTGTAAATGCAAGACAAGGTATGGGCGAACAGGCTGATGTTGCAAGAATAGAACTTTTAATGAAGCAAGTAGGAACAAGTGTTAAAGAACGCGCTGTGGTTTCGGCGGCTTTGCAAAAGGCGGAAAGTTCGGGTGGTCCTGCTACTGCTTTAGAACTTCCTGATGGTAGAATTATTACAGGTAAAACCTCAAGTCTTTTGGGTGCATCTTCTTCGCTTTTGTTAAACTCTTTAAAAGAACTTGCGGGAATACCTGATGAAGTTAATTTAATTTCGCCAACAATTATTGAGCCTATTCAAGAACTTAAAATAAAGATAATGGGCAACCACAACCCAAGACTTCACACCGATGAAATTTTAATTGCTTTGTCAATTTGTGCGGCAACTGATGAGATTGCTAAAAAAGCACTTCAAGCGGCCGAAAAATTAAAAGGTCTTGAAGCTCATTCAAGTGTTATACTGTCCCGAGTGGACGAAAATGTATTTAGAAAACTTGGAATAAATGTAACATTTGAACCTAAATATCAAACTAAAAAACTTTATCATAACTAAAAAAAGTCGGCTTTAAGCCGACTTTTTTTATCGATATCTATATTTGTCATCGTTTTCATCTTCGTAGGGTATATACTTAACTTTTCGCTTTTTAGCGAGTTTTATATTTAATTTTATACACATTATTATAAAACCGATAATTACTAATGCGATTGCAACGTATACTATCTTCATAAAGGTTGATGTGAAAATGTTCTTTATAAACTTTCCGATAACAAGTAAAAAGTTTTGTTTAACATTTGCACCCGCAACAAGCGGTACTTTGCCGATAACCTTTTCGGCGTAAATAATTTCAGCATAGCCTAAAACATCACCTTTTTTAATTGGCGCTTCGGCGACTTCTGAATTAAAGTGGGTTTTAACAACGATTGTAGAATCGTCCGCCTCGTTCGGAAGAATTGTAACAAACGGTTTTTCAAAGTAAAGGGGAACGAAATCGGTATCAAAGGAAAGGTCTACCGGTATTTCGCAAACAGGTTCTTCGGAATTTGCAACCTCTTTAAAAGAAAAATTGTTAAATGCCCAACGGTAAAGATTTGCACTTTCTACAAATTCATAACGCTTGTCTGCTTTTGGGGGGCACCCCATTAAAATACATATATAGTTATAGCCTTTGTAACTTGCAGTACTTACAAGACATCTACCTGCGGGGTCGGTATAACCGGTTTTAACACCACTTGCGTATTGGTAATAATAATTCGTGTTAGGGTCTTGCAAATAGTTGGTTGTGGTTAGTTTTCTTTCGCCGTAAAAATTGGTTGCCGGCATAACATAGCGTGTTTTTTCGCAAATTTCTTTAAAGGTTTTGTTTTTTAGGGCATATAAAGTAAGTGTGTAAATATCGCGAACAGTTGTATAATGACCGTCTTCGTGAAGCCCTGTTGGGTTGAGGTAAACAGTGTTCTTAAGACCTAATTTTTTGGCTTTAGCATTCATCATATCGACAAAGTTTTCAATACTTCCGCCATAAAAGTCTGCTGCTAAAAGTGCGCAGTCACCAAAAGAGGACATAAGAACCAAATGTAAAAGGTCTTCTTGTGTGAATTCTTCGCCTTCCTTCATATTAGAAACAGCACTGCCCGTACCTAAAACAAGTTCGAGCGCTTCTTTTGTCATTTTAACCTTGCCTTTTTTGTCGTATTTGTCGCTTTCGAGCATAAGCAAAACGGTCATAATTTTTGTAAGGGAAGCAGGGTAGACCTTTTGGTCGATATTATTGCTGTATAAAAATTCACCTGTGTCAAGTGAAGCGAGTAGCCCTTGTTTTGCGGTTATATTAACATTTGTAACCTCGTACGCAGAAGCGGTTATAGGGGTTAAAATTGTGATAATAAGTAAAAAAATTATAAAAAATATGGAAAAAGTCTTTTTTAGCATAGAAATCTCCCTAAAAGTGTGTTATTATATGTATTGTAAAAAATGTAATTTGTCGACAATTATTAGTTTCGACCTTACTTTAACATTATAACACAATTTTAAAAATTTTAAAGTATTTTTTCTGCATTTGGTGGTGAATTTTATGGTTTATGTTACGGGTGATATGCACGGCGAACTTGAAAGGCTTTACTCAAAAGGTTTTCGCAAACTTAAAAGCGGCGATGTTTTAATTGTTTGCGGAGATTTTGGATATATTTTCGATGGTGGTAAAACCGAGAGGGAGGTTATTGATTACCTTTCTACAAGAAGGTTCGTTACGGCTTTTATTGATGGTACACACGATAATCTCGATAAAATTAATCGTTGCAGAGAAACTTATTGGCACGGCGGAATGATACATAGAATAAAAGGGAATTTAATACACCTTATGCGTGGACAAATATTTGAAATTGAGGGTAATAAATTTTTTACTTTTGGCGGCGGAGAAAGCACAGATAAGGATATGCGCCGTGATAAAGGTAATTGGTGGGGTGATGAGGAACCAACTGCTTTGCAAATGGCAGAGGGTGCGAAAACCCTTGATGAAGCAGGTTGTAAGGTGGATTATATAATCACACACGAGCCCCCTTCTTTAGTAAAAAGCGCAATGTTGTTTAGAGCCGGAAATATAGATAGAGTTAATAAACTTAATGGATATTTCCAAGAAATAGGTAATTCTTGTGAGTTTAAACATTGGTATTTTGGTTCGCTTCATGAGGATAGGCGTGTGACACCGCATCATACTTGTGTATTTAAAGAAACGTTACCTATCCAGCCGAAAAAATAGCAATTACTTGACAAATATGGTATAATAATTCAATAACAATAAATTTTTAATTCGGAGGTCTTTTTATGTCACTCACCGAAAATCTTTGTATGGGTTGTATGGGCGATAATGGCGGCGAAGCGGTTTGCCCTATTTGTGGATACGATTCTGCTCAAAATAACCCTATTAACTGCTTACCTACTAAATTTACTATAAATGACCGTTATATTGTGGGCAAAGTTATTGCTGAAAACGGCGAAAATATTACATATATCGGTTGGGATAAACTTAAGACTAATGTTGTTAGAATTAAGGAATATTTTCCAAAAGGATGCGCTACAAGAAATCCTGATAAAACAATAAGTATTGTTAGCGGAAAAGAATATCCTTACAACGAAGGTTTGCTTGAGTTTATAGAAATTAATCGTAATATAGGTAAAATGGAACCGCAAGGTATTGAATCTGTTAGGGATGTTTTTGAAGAAAACGGAACAGTTTATTCTATAAACGAAAATATTTCAGGCATAACATTGAGAGAATTTTTACAAAAAAATGGCGGTAGTTTGAAATGGGAACAAGCAAGACCATTATTCTTGCCTGTTATTGAAACCGTTAAAGAGATGAATAAAGTTGGTATTATTCACCGTGGTATTTCGCTTGATACTATCATTGTTGGCAGAGATGGTAAGTTAAGACTTATTGATTATTCGATTAAAAAACTTCGTATAACTAATGATGAAATTGAAACTCAACTTTTTGAAGGCTTTGCAGCTATTGAGCAATATGAAGTAATGGATATGCCTACTGATGGTTATACCGATGTATACGGTTTGGCGGCGGTTATTCTTAATGTGCTTGTAGGTACAACTCCTCCTGTTGCTACTTTAAGACTTCAAAGCGATTCGATGGCTATTCCTTCACGTGTTGCCGAAGAATTACCAAGACACGTGCTTTCTGCTTTAGCAAATGGTTTGCAAGTGCTTCCTAAAAACCGTACCAAAAATATGGAAGTATTTAAAAATGAATTAGTTTACGGTGAAATGGCGGCTGCGCCACAACCTGCACCAAAACCAAAGGCACAACCAACGGCTGCACCTGCGGTTAAGAAATCGGCAACAACTACTGCTTCTAAAACTGCTAAAAAACCTGCACCTAAGCAAAGCAATAGTGCTGCAAAATACGCTATTATATCTTCGGCTTGTACAGCGGGTGTGTTTATAATTTTGGCTTTGATTTTGGCGTTAACTGTTTTAAAAGACCAAATTTTCCCAAAACCTGCTACAAACAATAATAACAGTTCAAGTGCACCTGTTGTTGAGACAATCGGTTCAAATGATTCAAATGTTAGTACAAGTACAAAAACATATTCTGTACCTAATTTTAAAGGCAAATATTATTCGGAAATTATTCAAGATGAAGATTACGAACGTTTCCAATTTGTAATTAAGGAAAAGGATTTTTCAGATAAATATGCGAAAGGTACAATTATTTCGCAATCGGTTGAAGAAGGCGCGAGTGTTGCAAAGGGAACAAAAATTGAAGTTGTTATAAGCTTAGGTCCAAAAGAAATTAAAATGCCAAGTGTTATAGGTCTTACCGAAGATGCGGCAAAAATGGAACTCTTAAAGCAAGGTTTCCTTTATAGTAACATTGATGTTTTGGAAAAATATGACCCTGATAAGAAACCGGGCGTTATTATTGAGCAAGAACCTCAAAAGGGAACAAGTGTTAGCACTGATATTGGCATAACTATTTATTTAAATACTTACGAAGGTTAATGTTAAAAGAAATACTTGATTTTTTTAAAAGTATGTGCTATAATTACATTACGATAAAGATTTAGAAAGGTGAGTGGGGAAACCCGCTCACTTTTATTTATGGAGGTAAGTGTATGGCAAATGCCGCAGAAAAAGTGTTTTCCCTAATTAAAGAAACGGTCGAATCGCAGGGTGTAGACCTTTGGGATGTTCGCTTTTTAAAAGAAGGCGCCTCTTGGTACTTAAGGGTTTTTATTGATAAAGAGGACGGTATAAGTATTGATAATTGTACCGATATTTCTCACGCGATAGACCCTATTATTGATGAGGCTGACCCGATTGACAAAGCGTATTATTTAGAGGTTTGTTCTTGCGGAATAGAAAGAGAACTTTCACGCAAAGAGCATTTCCAAAAATGTCTTGGTAAAGAAGTGAAAATCAAACTTTACAAAGCAGTTGATGGAGTAAAAGAGTTTCGCGGTATTTTAACCGATGCTAACGAAGAAATAGAATTGAAAATTGATGAAAATCAACGCAAATTTGCTTTAAAAGATATTTCTAAAGCGAATTTATGCGATTTTGAATAGAATTTAATTTGGAGGAATAAAGGAAAATGGCAAGAGCAAGAAAGAACGCAAAAGCAGAAAATAATAATGCTGAATTTTTTGAAGCATTAAGACTTATGGAGGAAGAAAAGGGAATACCAAAGGAATTTATCGCTGAAAAAATAGCAGAAGCTATTGTGGTAGCTGCTCGTAAAGATTACGGCGGAAATGAAATAATTTCTTGTGTTATAGACCCTGAAAAAGAAATTTTTACAATTATAGCGCGTAAAGAAGTTGTTGATGTAGTTGAAGATCCATATACTCAAATTTCTAAAGAAGACGCTGCTGCAATCGATCCTAAATCAATCGAGATGGGATTTGTTGAAATAAAACTTGACCCTAAAAAGTTTGGTCGTGTTGTGGCTCAAAATTCTAAAAACAACTTCCGCCAAGGCGTAAGAACAGCAGAAAAAACTCAAGCGTTGGTTGAATTTCAAAGTCATAATCGCGAACTTATTACTGCGGTTGTTCAAAAAATTGACCCCAAAACCGGAAACGCTATTTTAAAGATCGGTCACAACGAAGCAACATTACCTAAACTTGAACAAGTGCCTGATGAAGTTTTAAAAGAAGGCGATCATATTAAAGTTTATGTTGTAGATGTTAAAGAAACCGAACGTGGTGCGAAAATAATGTTATCTCGTACACATCCGGGTCTTGTAAAGCGCTTGTTCGAAAGTGAAGTTCCTGAAATTTTTGACGGAACTATTGAAATCAAAGCAATTTCACGTCAAGCAGGTTCAAGAACTAAGTTGGCGGTTTGGTCTGCTAATTCTGAAATTGATGCTATTGGTGCTTGTATAGGTCCTAAGGGCGCACGTGTTAATAAAATCGTTGAAGAATTAAACGGTGAAAAGATTGATATTGTTAAATACAGTGAAAATCCTGTAGAATTTGTTTCCGAAGCATTGTCTCCCGCAAAGGTTGTTTCAGTTGAAATAATCAGTCAAGAACCAAAGGTTTGTAAGGCAAGTGTTCCTGAGGCACAACTTTCACTTGCTATTGGTAATAAGGGCCAAAATGTTAGACTTGCGGCTAAACTTACCGAATGGAAGATTGATATTCATCCAGAAAGTGGATTTTTTGGCGAATAATTATTTTTTTGAGTTTTCTAATGGAAAGGAATCTTTGTTATGAGTGTTAAAAAAGTACCTATGCGAATGTGCACGGGCTGTAGAGAAATGAAACCTAAAAAGGAGTTAATACGTGTTGTAAAAACTACTGAGGGTGAAATTAAGCTCGATGCAACGGGCAAGTTAAACGGTAGAGGCGCTTATATTTGCAAATGTGGCGAATGTTTGAAAAAAGCCGAAAAATCAAACGCGTTAGCCAGAGCATTTGAATGTAAAGTTTCTGCCGATATATATGTTCAACTCGAGAAGGAATTAAAAGGTATTGAATAACAAAATTTTAACCTTGTTAGGCTTTGCAACTAAAGCGGGTAAGTTAAGCTTTGGTATGGAAGCGGTCAAAACATCAATAAAAACTAACAAAGCAAAACTTGTTGTAATAGCTAATGATGTTTCCGCAAAAAGCCAAAAAGAAATTGCATTTTTTACAAGTAACAAAGAAATTAAATTTTTAGTTTTAGAAAACATTGATATAATAGAGCTTTCAGCGGCGGTAGGTCGCAAATGTGGTATTATTTCGGTTAATGACGAAAATTTTGCCGAAACAATAGTTAAAGGAGGAAACGCTTAATGACAAATAAATATAAAGTTAGCGAACTTGCTAAAGATTTTAATAAAAGCGCTAAAGAAATAATTGATATTTTAACCAAAATTACAGGTTCTGAAAAGAAATCAGGTTCTACAATCGCAGAAGATGAGATAGGCCTTTTCTTTGATGCAATCACAAAGGAAAATTCGGTTAAAAATTTCAAAGAATACTTTGCTACGGGTGACGCTGCTCGTGAAAAAGCAAAGAAGCAAAGAGAAGAAGAAAAGAATAAGAAATTGGCCGAACAAATGGCTATTTTAGAACAATTAAAGGCTGCTGCTGCAGCTCAAAACGGCGAAACTAAAAAAGAAGAGCCTAAAAAGGAAGTTACGAAAAACGAACCTAAAAAGGCTGAAGCGGCTAAAGAAGTTAAGAAGACCGAACCTAAAAAAGAAACTAAAAAGGCTGAAAAAGCAGCTCCTAAAAAGGAAGAAAAGGTTGAAAAGAAACCTGAACCTAAAAAGGAATTCAAACCTTCTGACCCTCAACCATTTGTTTCTAAAAAGAAGGATAAGGTTGCAGGTGCTACACCAAATAGAGGTCCTGCAGAAATACGCCACGTTGATACACGTACTTCAAACGTTAATATTGATAAATACAACGAAAAGTACGAAACAATCGCTCCTGCTAACTCTATGAAGGATAACTTCTCAAGAAAGCAAAAGATTAAACAAAAATCTCAAGATTATCGCCGTCCTGCAGGTGCTAAACGCGAAACCGAAGCTGACAAAATGCGCAGACTTCAACTTGAACGCATTAAAAAGACACCTATTACTGTTACAGTTGGCGATGAAATTACTGTTGGTGAACTTGCAGCAGCAATGAAGAAAACTGCCGCTGAAGTTATAAAAGAACTTTTAAAACTTGGTATGATGGCTACTGTAAACCAAGTTATTGACTACGATACTGCTGAAATAGTTGTAACCGAAATGGGCGCTAAAATTGAACGCGCTGTAGTTGTTACTATTGAAGAACAAATTATGGACGATACCGAAGACAATGCAGAAAACTTAAAACCAAGAAGTCCTGTTGTTGTTGTAATGGGTCACGTTGACCACGGTAAAACTTCATTACTTGATGCTATTCGTGATACTGCAGTTACTGATACTGAAGCGGGTGGTATTACACAACACATTGGTGCTTATAGAGTAAACTGCAACGGAAATGATATAACATTCCTTGATACTCCTGGCCACGCTGCGTTTACATCTATGCGTCAACGTGGTGCTATGGCTACTGATATTGCTGTATTGGTAGTTGCTGCTGATGATGGTATTATGCCACAAACTATTGAAGCAATTAACCACGCAAAAGCGGCAAAGGTTCAAATTATTGTTGCTATAAACAAGATGGATAAACCTGAGGCTAATCCGGATAGAATTATGCAACAACTTACTGAACACGAATTAGTGCCTGAAGAATGGGGCGGCGATATTATTTGCGTTCCTGTTTCGGCAAAAACCCGAATGGGTATTGATAATTTACTTGAAAATATTTTGCTTGTTGCTGAAATGCAAGAATTAAAGGCAAATCCAAACCGCCGTGCTAAAGGTATTGTTATTGAAGCACGTCTTGATAAGGGTCGCGGTCCTGTTGCTTCGTTGCTTGTTCAAAACGGTACTTTAAATAGCGGTGATATTATCGTTGCAGGTACTTCCGTGGGCCGTGTTCGTATGATGACAAATGAAAACGGTATTGAAGTAAAGGTTGCAGGTCCTTCTGTTCCTGTTGAAATTACAGGTCTTGCTGAAACTCCAAATGCAGGTGATGTATTTGATGCTGTTTCTGATGAACGCTTGGCAAGACAACTTGTAGAACAAAGAAAACAAAAGGCAAAAGAAGAACTATTTAATGCTAAACAAAAGGTTACCCTTGATAACTTGTTCCAAAACTTAAGCGAAGGCGACCTTAAAGAACTTAACGTTATCGTTAAAGCCGATGTTCAAGGTAGTGTTGAAGCGGTTAGAGAAAACCTTACAAAACTTTCAAACGAAGAGGTTAAGGTTAGTGTTATTCACGGTGGCGTTGGTGCTGTTAATGAATCTGACGTTATGTTAGCTCAAACTTCGGGTGCTATTATCGTTGGCTTTAATGTTCGTCCTGATGCTGTTGCAAAGGCTGCTGCTGAAAGAGATGGCGTAGATATGCGTATGTACCGCGTAATTTACGACTGTATTGAAGAAATTGAAGCGGCTATGAAGGGTATGTTAGCGCCTAAATACCGCGAAAATCAAGTTGCTACTATTGAAGTTCGTAATGTATATAAGATTTCTAACGTTGGTACAGTTGCGGGTTGTTATGTTACAAACGGTAAGGTTTCAAGAAATTGTCAAATCCGTTTGGTTCGTGACGGTATCGTTGTTTGTGAAGATAAGATTGATTCATTACGCCGTTTTAAAGATGATGTTAAGGAAGTAGCGCAAGGTTACGAATGTGGTATTAGTCTTGAAAAGTTTGCCGATATTAAGGAAGGCGACATTTTTGAAGCCTTTGTTATGGAGGAGTATAGAGATTAATGGCAGGATATAGAATTAACCGTATTACTTCGGATATTAAAATAGCGCTTTCTGAACTCTTAAGAGAGGTAAAAGACCCGAGAGTAAGCAAACTTTTAAGTATTGTTAAGGTTGATGTTTCGGGTGACCTTTCTTATGCTACTATTTATGTAAGTGCTATTGAGGGTTATGAAACTACAATAAGTTCGGTTAAGGCTTTAAAGAACGCGGCGGGATTTTTGCGCCGCGAACTTGGCGGCCGTTTAATGCTTCGAAAGGTGCCCGAACTTCGTTTCGTAGCAGATGACTCTATTGAACACAGTGCAAATATATCGAAAATTATTGAATCTTTTAAAGAGGAAAATGATAATGAAAAATAAAAATAATACCGGTTGTAATTTGCTTAATTTAAGGCAAACTGCGAAGTATTTAAAGAAGCATAATAATTATATCATTTTAACCCACGCCTCCCCTGATGGTGATACTTTGGGTTCGGCTTATGCGCTTTATTACGGTTTGCGTGAAATTAACAAATGTGCTATGGTTATTTGTCCTGATGCAATTCCTAAAAAGTATGATTATTTCGCAACTGCAACTACCCACATAAGCAAGGAAAACGCAACAATTATTGCGGTAGATGTTGCAGACCCAAGACTTTTGGGTAGTTTGCAAGAACAATTTGGCGATAAAATTGACCTTAATATTGACCATCATATTTCAAATACAAAATTTGCTAAAAATTTGTATTTAGACGATAAAGCTTCGGCAACTGCTGAATGTATTTTTGAACTTCTTGTAAAAATGAAGGTTAATATTAACGATATTACCGCTAAAGCAATTTATACAGGAATTGCTACCGATACAGGTTGTTTTAAACATTCTAATGTTACCGAAAAAACACATATAATAGCATCTTTGCTATATGAGTATAATATTAATGCGCCCGAAATTAACCGCCTTATGTTTGATACAAAGTCTAAAAGACTTATTGAACTTGAAAAAAAGGTGCTTGAAACTGCGGAATTTCATTTTGATGATAAATGTATGCTTCTTGCAGTTACCGAAGAAATGCAACGGAAAACCGGTTGTGGCGGTACTGAACTTGAGGGTATTGCCTTCATTTCGCGCAGTGTAGAGGGTGTATTAGCGGGTATAACACTTAAACAAATTGCAAAGGATGAGTTTAAGGTTTCGCTTAGAACATTTAATCCTGTTGATGCTTCCGAGATTTGTAAAGAACTTGGCGGCGGCGGTCACAAGGGTGCGGCAGGTGCTACTGTCAAAGGTTCGTTAGAGGAAGTTAAAGAGAAGGTATTAGCTGCTGTTAAAAATAATTTGGAGAAAGCAAATGTTGGGATTACTGCTTGTTAAAAAACCAAAGGGTATAACTTCTTTCTCAGCTGTGGCTAAAATTAAATATTTAACAGGCGAAAAGCGTGTTGGACATACCGGTACTTTAGACCCTATGGCTACCGGTGTTTTGCCTGTTTTACTTGGAAGGGCAACCGCGCTTTCTAATCTTTTATTAGATGGTAATAAACAATATATTGCCAAAATAAAACTTGGCATTGTTACCGATACAGAGGATATTACAGGTAATATTTTGGCCGAAAATGAAGTTAATGTAACACAAAGTGAGATAGATAACGCGTTAAGTGAATTTACAGGCAGTTTGAAGCAAAAACCGCCTATGTACAGTGCGCTTAAAAAAGATGGCGTAAGGCTTTATGAGTTGGCGCGCGCAGGTAAAACTATTGAAACCACGGAAAGAGATATTGAAGTTTTTAGCGCAAAACTGATATCGCCGCTTGATAGCGAAAATTGTTTTTCGGTTAAATTCGAAGTTTCAAAAGGTACGTATATTCGTTCACTCGCAAGAGATATTGGCGAATATTTAGGTTGCGGTGCTACTTTAGCGGAACTTGAGCGATGTGAGGCTTCGGGTTTTGATATTTCTCAGTGTGTAGATTTAGAAAGTCTTAACAAAGATAACATATTTGACTATATTCTTCCTGAAGAAACTGCTGTTAAGCATTTAAGAGAGGTTTTTGTTACTAAAAATCAGGCGGTTCGTTTTTCAAACGGCGGGGAACTTGATTTAGGGAGAATTAAGTTAAAAGATGTCTTAGAGAATGAACTTTTGCGTGTTTGTTATCAAAATCAATTTTTGGGTATTGCAAAAGCACAACTCGAAAAAGGATTTTTAGCGGTTGAATGTGTTATAAAAAAGCCTGATTTTAGAGAGGTTGCGGTTGCTTTAGGCTCGTTTGATGGTCTTCATATAGGACATAAAAAGGTGCTCCAGTTACCAAATGAATACAAAAAAGTAGCGGTTACATTTTTAAAACCGCCTAAAATGTATTTTGGTGGCAAGGACGAACTTTTGCTTACTTTTGGTCAAAAGCGCAAGGCTTTAGACGAATTAGGTTTCGAAGAAATTTATAAACTTGACTTTGATAAGGTTCGGGATATTGAGCCTAATGAGTTTTTGGAAATGCTTTACAATAAGTATAAGCCAAGTTTGATTTCTTGCGGATTTAATTATCGCTTTGGTAAAGAGGGCAAAGGTGATACTTTTCTCTTAAAAGAGTTTTGCCAAGAAAAAAATATAAAACTAAATATTTGCGAAGAAGTTAAATATAATAATGAAACCGTTTCTTCTACCAAAATAAGAAACCTTTTGCAAGAGGGAAAAATAGAAAAAGCAAACGAACTTTTAAATAAAAGTTTTTGCTATTCGGCGGTAGTAGAAAAAGGTGACCAAAGGGGTAGAGGAATAGGATACCCTACTATAAACCAAAAATATCCCGAAAATTTGGTAAAACTAAAAAGCGGAGTTTATAAATCTAAAGTAATATTTAAAAATCGTGAATATAATGCTATTACAAATATTGGTATAAGACCTACTTTCGAAAGCGACTATATTATAAGTGAGACATATATTAAAAATTTCGATGGTGACCTTTATGGAAAAGATATTACTGTAGTGCCTTGCGAATTTTTAAGAGGCGAGATTAAATTTAATTCTTTAGATGAACTAAAAAAACAAATTGAAGAAGATATAAAAAAATAACCTATACTCTTTTCGAGTATAGGTTATTTGATTTTTGTAAATTATGCTTTGTTTACAGAACCGAAAAGTTCCATTTTTTCTTTAACAGTAGCCTTAATTGCAGCGCAACCATCAGCTAAAAGCTTTCTTGGGTCAAAGCCCTTGCCTTCAAGGTCTTTACCTGCTTCAATGTATTTTCTTGTAGCTTCGGCGAACGCTAATTGACATTCGGTGTTAACGTTAATTTTTGAAACGCCTAAAGAAATTGCTTTCTTAATCATATCAGCAGGGATACCTGTACCGCCGTGAAGAACGAGAGGCATATCGCCTGTTAATTGTTGAATAGCATCAAGAGTGTCGAAGCTAAGACCAGCCCAGTTTGCAGGATATTTACCGTGAATATTACCAATACCTGCTGCTAACATTGTAACGCCTAAATCAGCAATCATTTTACATTCTTCAGGGTCAGCAACTTCGCCGCCACCTACAACACCATCTTCTTCACCGCCGATAGCACCAACTTCAGCTTCGAGAGAAAGACCTAACTTGTCGCAAGTTTCAACTAATTCTTTAGTTTTTGCGATATTTTCTTCGATTGGGTAGTGTGAGCCATCAAACATAACAGAAGAGAAACCTGCTTCGATACATTTTTTAGCGCCTTCGTAGCTACCGTGGTCAAGGTGTAATGCTACAGGAACTGTAATACCGAGTTCGTTAATCATACCGTTAACCATACCTACAACGGTTGTATAACCGCACATATATTTTCCTGCGCCTTCGGAAACACCGAGAATTACAGGAGAGTTAAGTTCTTGTGCAGTTTGAAGAATGGCTTTAGTCCATTCGAGGTTGTTAATATTAAATTGACCTACTGCGTACTTACCTGCTTTTGCTTTGGTAAGCATTTCTTTTGCTGATACTAACATTGAATTTTCCTCCAAATATTATTTTACACTAATTAGTTTATACCAATTTTAGTTTTTAATCAAGCCTTTATTGCAATATCTTCTTCGATTTTTTCGGGCTCTTTTTCCAAAACACTTGGGTCTGAAAGTAATTTTTTCATATAGCGGAAAGCGGTTGCGAAATAACTACCTGAACAAATGCGTTCATCCATAGTAACTCCTATTGGCAAACTACGTTCAAAAATTATTTCACTGCCTTTACGCTTTGGTATTTCACGCAAATTACCCATTGCAAAAAATACGCTTGTTGTACCAAATTCGTAACAATGGTGGTATATGTGATTTGTTCTTATAGAAGCTAAGTTTGTAATACCAAGACTCATATGGAATGGCGACATATCAATTATAAACTTTGGTAAAAGGCCATGTTTATCTAAAAACTTAAATAATTTTACGCCCACAGTTAAAAGACCAGGGAAGCTTAAAAGGAATTTTATAATTTTTTCTGTACCATTTTTTTCGGGTGCTTCGCGGTTTTCGTTTACATATTTGTTGATTTTGTTATTTACTTCAATAATTGTATCGTTTTTGTCGAAATACATTTTTGACATTGTACCCTCGTGGCTTTCAAGTGACTGTAAAACCACCATACCAACCGCGATTTCATTTCTTTGGTAGGGTTGTTTATTAACAATAAAACGGTTAAGTTCAGGATATTTTGCCATTGTGCGTATGTACGCCGAAAGAATAAGTGCCATATGGCTTATAGAAATTCCTTCTTTTCGTTTTTTGTTAACATATTCTTGCATTGGCACGTATGGAATATCAATAGTAATCATATTCATTGAATCCACGCGTTTATCCATAATATGTGCTGCTACTCTATACATGGGGTCGGTATTTCTTAATTTTTTGCCATCAGCTCGCATATCGTACCTCACTCTATATTATTTTGTCGAAAAATGACATATTATATACTAAAATATAATAACATATTTTTTGCACTTTTACAACAAATTTTTTAACAATTTATGAATAAACTAAATCCAAATATACTTGTTATATTTATAAAATTATGATATAATTAATTGATAATATGAATTATCAGTGCCGTTTTCCAAATAATAGTGTTGGAGGATGGTAATATGGATAAAAACAAAAATGTCGAAAACAAACATTCGGACAATATAGAGCAAATTATTGAGATGGGTTCAACCATTGCGATAAACGGAAAATATAAAATTTTTTGTTTAACAATTATTGGCGAAATTGAAGGGCATAATGTGTTGCCTGAACAAACCAAAACCACAAAGTATGAGCATATAATTCCTCAACTTGTTGCTATTGAGCAAAGTGAGGATATTGATGGTGTTATTATAGTTTTAAATACTGTTGGCGGTGATGTTGAAGCAGGACTTGCTATTGCGGAACTTATAAGCGGCATGAAAAAACCTACGGTTTCGTTTGTGTTAGGCGGAGGGCATTCTATTGGTGTACCTTTGGCGGTATCGGCGAAGTATTCATTTATAGCGCCTTCGGCTACTATGACGGTGCATCCTGTAAGAACAAACGGACTTATTATTGGTGTTCCGCAAATGTTTAATCATTTTGCGCGTATGCAGGAAAGAATCACAAATTTTGTTGTTAAAAATTCTAAAATAAAAAAAGAAAAGTTTACTTCACTTATGATGAATACAACCGAAATGGTTACTGATGTCGGCTCTATTCTTACGGGGGACAGAGCGGTAGAAGAAGGTCTTATTGATGAGGTCGGAAGCCTTAATAAAGTGATTGATAAACTTTATAAAATGATAGAAAATAACGGCTGAAAATCAGCCTTACATAAAAAGGAGAATAAAATGGCTACAAGAAGAGGCACAAAAAAATCAAAACACGCAGCAAAGTCAAGGGTAAATATTAATACTGCAAGGCGCCAAATGCTTTCGGTTATTTGGTTTACGGCATCTATATTCTTTTTGTGTTTGGTTTTTATACCGGGCGAAAAGGTTTGGTTGGCGTTACATAATTTTGTATTTAGCCTTTTTGGTGTAACTGCGTATTTCTATCCGTTTTTAATGGGCTTTGTTGCAGTTATGTTCGCGCTGGACAGGTTAAAAGGTTCAATAAATGCGAAAATTATAGAAGCGGGAGTTTCAGCCGTTTTGGTGTCCGCCGCTATTGATATTTTTTCAAAACATAACGATAAACTAAATTTTTGGGAGCATTTATGTGCGGCTTATTCGAATAAAATAAGCGGCTTTTTCGGTGCGTTAATTGGTCAGCCTATATATTTGGCTTTTGGTAAAGTTGGCGCTTCAATAACAATCGTTTTACTTGTTTTCGTTTTCCTTATGCTTTTAACAGGAACTACGCTTTTGGCATTATTTAAAGCGTTTTCAACACCTGTAAAGGCTATTAAAGAACAAGCCGAAACTGCTTATCAAACAAAATTAGAAAAAGAAGAAGAAAATAAAAAGGACGAAAAGAAACTTAAGGTAATTAAAGGCTTTAATGTAGATATTCCTGTAGATGATAATACGGAAGTTATAAAAAGAGAAACCGCCGAAATGGGCGAAAAACAGCGCAAATTAGTTAATACATATTACGATAAGGAAGATGATATCCCACCACCTACCGATGCCGATATACCTGATGGTGCGGATGATGCTGCAAAGATGGATACCGCCCTTAAAACTGCAACCAAAGAAGCTGAAAAAATTACTGTTGATATAAAAGAAGAAACTGAAAAGGTTGCTAAAGAAATTGAACTTAACGAGGAAGATGATGATAATTATGTTTTCCCACCGTTAAATCTTTTAAAAGCTTCCGAAAAAAATTCAGTTGCTCAGGTTAAAGATGACAAAATGGCTGAAAAATTGGTTGAAACTTTGCGTAGTTTCGGTGTTGAAACAAGGGTGCTTGATATTAGTCGCGGACCAACAGTTACTCGTTATGAACTTCAACCTTGCGCAGGTGTTAAGATTAGCAAAATCACCAATTTGGCGGATGATATTGCTTTAAATCTTGCGGCTGCCGGTGTTAGAATTGAAGCGCCTATTCCAAACAAAGCGGCGGTTGGTATTGAAGTACCTAACAAAGCAAGTGATGTTGTAGGTGTTAGAGGAATACTTGAGTCTCCTTCTTTTAGTTCGGCAAAAAGTAAGTTGACTGTGGCTTTAGGTAAGGATATTGGCGGTAATGTAATTACAACCGATATTGCAAAAATGCCACACGGACTTATCGCAGGTGCTACGGGTTCTGGTAAATCGGTATGTATTAACTCAATAATTATGAGTATTTTATACAAGGCTACTCCTGATGAAGTTAAACTTTTAATGATTGACCCTAAAGTAGTTGAACTTGGTATTTACAACGGTATTCCGCATTTGTTAGTACCTGTTGTTACTGACCCAAGAAAAGCTTCGGGCGCACTTGGTTGGGCTGTTAGTGAAATGGAAAAACGTTACCGTATGTTTGCTGACCGCGGTGTGCGCGACCTTGAGGGTTATAATCGCTTTGTTGAAAACTTGGGTGACAGTGAGGTTGAAAAAATGCCTCACATAGTTATTATTATTGATGAACTTGCTGACCTTATGATAACTGCGCCAAGAGAAGTTGAAGAAGCAATTAATCGAATTGCGGCTAAAGCGAGAGCGGCAGGTATGCACCTTTTGATTGCTACACAACGTCCTTCTGTTGATGTTGTAACCGGTGTTATTAAGGCTAATATCCCAACAAGAATTGCATTTGCGGTTTCTTCACAAACCGACAGCCGTACAATATTAGACCACGGTGGCGCTGAAAAACTTTTAGGTAGAGGCGATATGTTGTTTAGCCCTGTTGGTTCAACAAAGCCAAGTCGTATTCAAGGTTGCTTTGTAAGTGACGAAGAAGTAGAAGCGGTTGTTGAATTTATTAAAGGCGGCAAAAAGGCAGACTATGATGATAATATTATGGTTGAAATTGAGCGTCAAGCCGCAGTAGAAAAGAAACAAAAAACAGGTCTTGATGAAGACGGACCCGATGAAGACCCAATGCTTTCCGATGCAATAAAGGTTGTTGTTGAAAACGGTATGGCATCAACATCACTCTTGCAAAGAAAATTAAAATTAGGCTATGCGAGAGCGGCAAGAATAATTGATGAAATGGAACAAAGAGGTATTGTTGGTCCTTACGAAGGCTCAAAACCAAGAAAAGTTCTTATAACTAAAGAGCAACTAATGGAGCACGAGGCAAGAACTGATGAATCGTATGACTCGTAAAACAAAACTTAAAAGAATTATGATAATAATGGCGGTGCTTTTGCTCGCCATTATTGTCGTAATTGCAATTAAAAATAATCCACAAAAACAAAATTTCGCCTCCGAAAATGGAGAAGATTTTGTTCAGGTTATGGATGTAGGGCAAGGCGACAGTATACTTTTATATAGCAACGGCAAATCTTTTTTAATAGATATGAGCATATCTTCAAAAGCAAATGAAATTTGTAAAGATTTGAGCGATAGTAATATTAAAAGTATAGATGTTGCAATGGTCACTCATTTTCATACCGACCACATTGGCGGTTTTGAGAAGATAACCGAAATTTATAAAATAAAAAAATTAATAATCCCCGAAATTTTAAGTTCGAGTATAAAAGCCGCAAATAAAGCCAAGCAAACGATTATTGACTCTTCCGGTTCGGTATATACAGCTGTACAAGGAATGAATTTTAATGTTGGCGATTTTAAGGTTACGGTTTTGGGTAACTACCATCACAATAACGAAAATAATCGCTCGATTTTCACAATGGCTGAGATTGATGGTATAAGATTTTTATTCACGGGTGACGCTGAAAAGTGGGCGGATAATAAGTTATTGCAAGAAGGTCTTGATTTGGACTGTGATGTTTTAAAGGTTTCGCACCACGGCGGAAACAGTTCCACAAGTCTTGATTTCTTAAAGGCAACAACGCCCCAATATGCCGCAATATCGGTTGGCGCGGGTAATACATACTCACATCCGCACGATGTTACTTTGATGGCACTTAAAAATATAGGCGCAAAGGTATATAGAACCGACCTTCAAGGTGATATTTTCTTTTATATTGAAAACGGTAAAATTAAAACAAAAACCGAAAAATAAATTTTTGCAGGTGTAAAATGGATATTTTAAAAACTTTAACAGAAGAATTTTCTCTAAAACCTTTTCAGGTAGAAAACACAGTAAAACTTATAAACGAGGGGAATACAATTCCTTTTATTGCGCGTTATAGAAAGGAAGCAACAGGTTCGCTTGATGACCAAATTTTACGCGAACTTTCGGAAAGATATGCTTATCTTTGCAATTTAGATGAAACACGAGGAAAAATCAAAAATTCTATTGAAGAACAAGGCGCATTAACCGAAGAATTAATTAATGCAATAGAAAATGCGGCAACACTTACTGAACTTGATGATATTTACAGACCTTTCAAGAAAAAGCGCAAAACGAGAGCGAGTGTTGCAAAAGAGAAGGGGTTAGAGCCTTTAGCACTTGCAATTTATGAGCAAAATGCTGACAGTATAGCGCCTATTGATATGGCAAAAGAATATGTAAACGAAGAGTTAGGCGTTGCTTCTTCCGAAGAAGCGTTACAGGGCGCTATGGATATTATTGCTGAAATAATTTCTGATGATGCGGATATTAGAAAGCGTATGCGCTTTGTTTGTATGGCACACGGAAGAATTGTAGTAAAAGCGGCAGGGGAAGAACTTGGCGTTTATGAAATGTATAAGGATTACACCGAGCAACTTTCAAAAATTGCTGATCATAGAGTTTTAGCAATTAACCGCGGCGAAAACGAGGAATTTTTAAAGGTTTCTATCGACTTTGATTTCGATAAGGCGATGTTTATAATCGCTAAAAATCATATTAAAGAAGGCTCTATTTGTACTGAAACTGTAAGAATGGCGGCTGAAGATGCATACAGTAGACTTATTTTCCCATCGATCGAAAGAGAAATAAGGTCAGAACTCACCGAAAAAGCAAGTTTGGGCGCTATTAAGGTCTTTTCAACAAATCTAAAGCAATTACTTATGCAACCACCTGTAAAGGACAAGGTTACTTTAGGATTAGACCCAGGGTATAGAACCGGTTGTAAGGTTGCGGTTGTTGATGGTACAGGTAAGGTTTTGGATACAGGTGTGATATATCCTGTACCACCTAAAAACGAAATTGAACAAGCAAAGGTGATTATTAAAAACCTTGTTAAAAAACACGGTGTAGAGGTTTTTGCAATTGGTAACGGTACTGCAAGTCACGAAACCGAAGTTTTCGCAGCGGAAGTTATTAAGGAATTAAATGACGGTTTGTCATATATGGTGGTTAGTGAAGCGGGAGCGAGTGTTTACTCGGCTTCGAAATTAGCGGCCGAAGAATTCCCAACTTTTGATGTTTCGCTTAGAAGTGCGGTGTCTATAGCAAGACGTTTGCAAGACCCGTTGGCTGAACTTGTAAAGATTGACCCTAAGGCTATTGGTGTAGGACAATATCAACACGATATGCCTCAAAAACAGTTAACAACTGCGCTCGAAGGTGTTGTTGAAAGTTGTGTAAACAGCGTTGGTGTTGACCTTAACACCGCTTCGGTTCAGTTGTTAGCACAGGTTTCAGGACTTGGAACTGCGGTTGCAAAAAATATTGTAGCCTTTAGAGAGGAAAACGGTAAATTTAATTCTCGTACACAGCTTAAAAAGGTTTCAAAATTAGGGCCTAAAGCCTATGAGCAATGCGCCGGTTTCTTGCGTATTTCGGGTGGCAAAAACGTGTTGGATAACACTTCTGTTCACCCTGAAAGTTATGAAGCGGCGGGAAAACTTTTAAAACTTTGCGATTATACCGAAAAGGATGTTGCAAACGGTTTGGTTAAGAACTTAAATGACCGCGCAAATGAAAAGGGATTAGAAAATATTGCAAAAGAATTAGAGGTTGGTGTGCCAACACTTTGCGATATTATTAAAGAACTTGAAAGACCTGGTAGAGACCCACGTGATGAACTTCCAAAGCCAATGCTTCGCACCGATATTATGTCTATGGAAGACTTAAAGTCAGGTATGGAACTCACAGGTACTGTAAGAAATGTAATTGATTTTGGTGCTTTTGTGGATATTGGTGTTCACCAAGATGGTTTGGTGCATATTTCCCATATAACCGATAGGTTTATAAAACATCCAAGCGAAGTTTTAAAGGTTGGCGATATTGTTAAGGTTTGGGTTTTGGGTGTTGATGTGGCTAAAAAGCGCATTTCCCTTACTATGAGGAAGGAAAAAATAAATGAAGCGAAGTAATTTAAAGGGAAGTTTAATTCTTTGTTTGGCGGCGCTTATTTGGGGATTGGCTTTTGCAGTGCAAGCATCCGCTGCGGCGGTGCCCGCGTTTACATTTAACGGTATACGTTCTTATGTGGGGGCTATCTTTTTATTGCTTTTGTGGAAACTGTTTTTAAATAAGGATAAAAATTCTTTTTTCCCTAAAGAAAAGAGTGACCGAAAAAAATATTATAAAGCGGCGCTTATATGCGGTATTTGTCTTTCAATATCAATGAATTTGCAGCAATTTGGTATAAAGTTATATCCAAAAGATGTAGCTATTGAGGCGCGTTCGGGCTTTATTACCGCGCTTTACGTAATATTAGTGCCTATAATTTCGGTATTTTTAAAGAAAAAAATAAACGTGTTTGTAGGACTTGGCGGTATTGTTGCAATGGTGGGCATATATGTATTATGTCTTTCAAGTGGGCTTGGCGGCATATATTTAGGTGACATACTAACATTTTGTTGTGCTATAAGTTTTGCAATACATATACTTTCAATCGATGCGTTTGTAGGAATTACCGGCGGCGTTAAACTTTCAATAATGCAGTTTTTTGTAGCTGCTACAGTTTCAATGATTTTATCCTTTGTTTTTGATACGGTAAGTATTGCGGCGGTAGTTAGTATAATTCCACAAATTTTATATATGGGTATATTCTCAAGCGGTATTGCTTACACTTTGCAAATAATAGGACAAAAATATGCTGAACCTGCCGTTGCATCAATTACAATGAGTCTCGAAAGTGTGTTTGCGGCTTTGGGCGGCGTTGTTATTTCGGGTAGATTTTTAAAATCTTATGAAATTATAGGTTGCACATTAGTATTTGCGGCAATAATTGTGGCCCAAATACCTGAATTTATAAATAAAAATAAAAGCACCGATTAAGGTGCTCTTTAAATGAAAAAGCCTTGGCGTAAGCCAAGGCTTTTAATTTTATTTTGCATAGTCAACGGCACGGCTTTCGCGGATAACGTTAACTTTAATTTGTCCCGGATATTCAAGTTCGTTTTCAATGCGTTCAGCAATTTGGTGAGACATAAGTACCATTTGGTCGTCAGTAACCGCTTCGGGTTTAACAACAATACGAATTTCTCTACCTGCTTGGATTGCGAATGAACCTTCTACTCCGTTAAAGGAATTGGCGATTTCCTCTAATTTTTCGAGACGTTTAATATAGTTTTCAATGTTTTCGCGTCTAGCACCAGGTCTTGCAGCTGAAATAGCATCTGCCGCTTGAACTATAAATGCAATAATTGATTTTGGTTCAACTTCACCGTGGTGAGCGTGAATAGCGTTAAGAATAATTTCGTTTTCACGGTATTTCTTAGCAACTTCAACACCTAACTGAATGTGTGAGCCTTCTTGTTCGTGGTCAAGCGCTTTACCAATATCGTGGAGTAAGCCTGCGCGTTTTGCAAGTGTTACATCAACACCCATTTCAGCAGCCAAAAGGCCTGAAATATAGCAAACTTCAAGTGAGTGATTAAGCACGTTTTGACCGTAACTTGTGCGGTAACGAAGTTTACCTAAAAGTTTAACAAGTTCAGGATGCAAATTGTGAATTCCTGAATTAATCATTGCTTCTTCGCCGGTTTGCTTAATTATAGCTTCGACTTCAGCGTTTGCTTTTGCAACGGTTTCTTCAATTCTTGCAGGGTGAATACGACCGTCAAGAATTAACTTTTCAAGAGCAACGCGAGCAATTTCGCGTCTTACAGGGTCAAAACTTGAAAGGGTGATAGCTTCAGGGGTATCGTCAATAATAAGGTCAACACCTGTTGCGGTTTCAAGTGCGCGGATATTTCTACCTTCGCGACCGATAATTCTACCCTTTAATTCATCGTTAGGTAATGCAACAACCGAAACGGTCATTTCAGAAGAATGGTCAGCCGCGCAACGTTGAATTGCTTGTGCTACAAGGTTTTTAGCAATACGGTCAGCCTCTTCTTTGGTTTGTTTTTCAAAATCAGAAATTTTAACTGCTTTTTGGTGGGTCAATTCATCATCAAGAAGTTGTAACAAGTGAGTTTTTGCTTGTTCTTTGGTAAAGCCTGAGATTTTTTCGAGTAAATCTAACTGGCTTTGTTTTAAACGGTCACATTCCTCAAGTTTTGCTTCAATTTCTTTTGAACGAACTGCTAATTTTTCTTCCTTAACTTCGAGATTGTCAATCTTACGGTCAAGAGACTCTTCTTTTTGTTGTAACCTATGTTCTTGACGTTGAACTTCACTTCTACGTTCACGTAGGTCTTTTTCGGTTTCTTGACGGAGTTGGTGAATTTCTTCTTTAGCTTCTAATAATGTTTCTTTTTTCTTTGATTCGGCTGTTTTCATAGCCTCGCTTAAAATTCTTCTTGCTTCATCCTCAGCAGAGCCAATAGTAGCTTCAGCTGATTTTTTGCGATAAGCGGAGCCTGCAAAAAAACCGATTACACAAGCGAGTAAAGCAACTGCTCCCGCTATAATGTAAAAAAGTTCGGGCATATAAGCACCTCCTATATAATAAACACGGAATTTATCCAAAAATACTTGGATTAACAGGAGCCGCGACTTCCTCCTGCGATATAATGGTTAAGGTTAGTCGAAACAAATTTGTTTCGACTTAAAATTTTTAATTTTGTGACAAATTTTCAAAGAAAATTTGTCCCTAACCATTTTAATGATTGTTGAGCAAAATTAAATTTTATGATTTAATTTTGACTTGGCCGCTTGGGAAGCGGTTAGTTGAAACGATTTTTTGGCGTTTCAACTAACTACAATCATTATAATCAACTTGAAATATAAAAGCTCGCCAAAACTTTTAATAAATCATAAGCTGTCACAAAAGTGAATTATCTATTTAATAATACCACTATATAGGGAATATGTCAAGCAAGATAACTACATATATGCCAAATATTGTTAAATAAAAAAAGCAGAACCGAATTAACGGTTCTGCTTAAATTTGTGTTAGAACTTAAATTATGCGAGTTCAACAACAGCGCTAACTTCAGTAAGTTTAGCTTTGATTTCTTCAGCTTCTTCTTTAGAAACAGCTTCTTTAAGGGTCTTAGGAGCGCCATCAACGATAGCTTTTGCTTCAGCAAGGCCGAGACCTGTGATTTCGCGAACAACCTTAATAACTTTAATCTTTTCTGGACCTGCTTCTTTAAGAACAACGTCGAATTCAGTCTTTTCTTCAGCTGCTGCTGCACCGCCTGCTGCTGGTGCTGCTACTGCTACTGCAGCTGCTGCAGATACGCCAAACTCCTCTTCAACTGCTTTAACGAGCTCAGAAAGCTCAAGAACGGTAAGAGTTTTTAACTCTTCAATCATAGCTGTAATTTTTTCAGATGCCATTTTATTTTCCTCCAAATTAATTTTTAAGTTTATTTTTTAGTAATTATTCTGCAGCAACTTCACCGTTTTTATCAACGATAGCCTGTACTGCGCGGGCAAATGCAGCGATAGGTGCTTGGAAAGCACTGCACACTGTAGCAAGAAGAACTTCCTTGCTTGGAAGTTTTGCAAGAGATTCAATAGTAGCAACGTCTGCTACTGCACCATCAAGAAAACCTGTTTTAACCTTAAAGTTTTCGTGGCTTTCAGCAAATTTGCAAAGAATTCTTGCAGCTGCGGTATAATCTTCGTTAGAAAGCGCAATAGCTGTTGTGCCTTCAAGTACAGATTTCATACCTTCAACTGAAGTTCCTTCAATAGCACGGCCGAGAATAGTGTTCTTAACAACAAAGTAATCAACACCTGCTTCACGAAGTTCCTTACGGAGCTTTGTATCGTCAGCAACGTTTATACCCTTATAGTCAACTACAACACCGGTAACAGCGGCAGCGATTTTTTCAGAAATTTCAGCAACTTGTTTTTGCTTTTGTTCTAAAACTTGAACGTTTGGCATTGTTTCACCTCCAAGTGAAATTAAATAAAGCCTATCCGAAGACACGGATAGGCATAAATAAACAAATTATTTAAGCGCTTAACCTCGGTAGGCGTTAAACTTACGGCTATATGCCACCTACTGTCTACGGATTGCAACAAAAGGATTATATATCAAAATGATTTGTTTGTCAAGTGTTTTTTAAAAATTATTTAAATGTCACATCGCAACCTATTGCTTTTTGGCATTCGGTAAGACCTTCGCTAACGGTCGCTTTTGTGCGGTTATAAGATTCTTCGAGTTTTGAATAAATATTTGGATATTTTTGTTTTGCCTTTTCTAAACTTTCGATTGGATATATTGTATATTGCGCTTTACCTGAAGAGGTAGTTTTATTAACCCAAGTTGGAACCAAATTAATATTTACAAGGTCAACCTCACCGTTTTTAGATTTTTTAAGGGTGTAACTAAACATAACGCCATCTTCGGTGTGACCTTTTTTAGAGTTACTTATAAGTTCGCGGCGTTGGTTAGAAACGGCGTTTCCTAAAGAGTAGATACAAACTGTTGTATTTTCGCCATCTTCAGAATGTATGAGTTCCATTGGTTGAACAACGTGTGGATGGCCGCCTATTATCATATCAACACCCATATTAGAAAGGTTTTGCGCAATAGATTTTTGCCAAGTATTTGCTTTGAGTTGATATTCTTCGCCCCAGTGCATATAAAAGGTTATATACTCCGCACCTTGTTTCTTCATATTTTTAATTACATCTTTGGCTTTTGTGTAAAAAGCGTTTATATTTTGATAAGAAAAAGTATTAACAAGGCTTTCGGCTTCGGTTGCAAGTAACAAACCGTTTAAATATTTTCTACCCTCTATAACCGCTTGTGTTTCGTAAGTGAAGTTTACAATACCTATTTTAATATTGTTAATTTCTTTTACTTGGTAAATAGGGGTATCTTCGGTTTTGCGGGTGCCTGTGTAGGCTATTCCTTTTTCCTCTAAAACCGAAACGGTTCTTTTAAGACCTAAAAGTTTTGTATCGTAAGAGTGATTATTTGCGGTCATAAGCATTGAAATGCCGCTGTTTTTAATAGCATCGGCTAATTGGTCGGGTGTGTTAAATGTAGGGTAACCCCTATATGAGCCCGACTCTGTACCGCCAAAGGTGAGTTCGAGATTACCAATAGCAAGGTCGGCTTTTTGATAATAGGAAGAGGTTTCTTTAAAATAACCGCTAAAATCATAACCGTCACCGGTTTTAGCACCCGTGATTTGTGTCGAGTGAGCCATAATATCGCCAATGCTTAAAACGGTTGCATAACTTTCACTTACTTCGGTTTTTGAAGTGATTGAGTTATTTTTCGAATTGTTGTTTTTTGTTGAAGCGTTTGGAATAGAATTTACTACAAATACAATAAGCGCAACAGCCGCTATAAGTACAGCAGCGCAACAACTTAAAAATATTCTTCTTTTAATAATCGCTTTTTGACGTCTTGTTCGTTTTTTCATAAAAACTCCTTAAAAAAGTTTCTTTTTTACATAATACATTAAAATCAAGGAAAAAGCAATACATATATTTGCGTTTTGTTTGACAAAACCACTAAATATAGTATATAATATATAATGAATATTTTTGTTTTAGGGGTATGTTAAATGGCTAAAACCAAGGTAGAATATGGTAACGAGAGTATAACGCAACTTAAAGGACCTGATCAGGTTCGACTTCGCCCTGCCGTTATTTTTGGTTCGGACGGGCTTGATGGTTGCGCACACTCTGTTTTTGAAATAATTTCCAACTCAATAGATGAAGCAAGAGAAGGCTACGGAAATAAAATAGTTATAACTAAATATTCAGATGGTTCTATTGAGGTGCAAGATTTTGGTCGCGGTGCGCCGGTTGATTTTAACACAAAGGAACAACAATATAACTATGTGTTGTTGTTTGAAAGTTTATATGCGGGTGGTAAATATAATACTAATAACGGTGGGGACTATGAGTATTCAATAGGTCTTAACGGTTTGGGTTTGGCTTCAACTCAATTTTCTTCGGAATATATGGATGTTGAAATTAAACGTGATGGTTTTATATATAATCTTCATTTTGAAAAAGGTTATAACAAAGGCGGATTAAAAAAGGAAGAATATTCGGGCAAGGACACAGGAACAAAAATCCGTTGGAAACCTGACCTCGATGTTTTCACCGAAATTGACATTCCAACCGAATATTTTTTAGACACTTTAAAAAGACAGGCTATTGTTAATGATGGACTTGTGTTTGTTTTCCGTGAGCAACAAGGCTCAAGATTTATAAGCCAAGAAATTGTTTATAAAAATGGTATCGTGGATTATGTAAACCAATATACCGAAGAAGATAGAATGTCCTCGGTACAATTTTGGCAAGCAGAAAGAAAGGGTCGTGACCGCGAGGACAAGCCCGAATACAAGGTTAAAATGAATGTTGCTTTAACATTTAGCAATAAAAAACCTTTAAAAGAGTATTATCATAACTCAAGTTGGCTTGAACACGGTGGTGTTCCTGAAAAGGCAACAAGAACCGCTTTGCTTTCACAAATAGATAGTTACATTAAACAAACAAATAAATATAAAAATAACGAAAGCAAAATAACCTTTTCGGATATAGAAGAATGTCTTGTTATTGTAATTTCTTCATTCTCAACAATGACTTCTTACGAAAACCAAACTAAAAAAGCAATAACTAATAAGTTTATATATGAAGCGATGGTTGACTTTTTGCGCCGTCAGTTAGAAATATATTTTATTGAAAACAAAGCGGAAGCTGACAAAATTGCCGACCAAGTGCTTATAAACAAGCGCAGTCGTGAGCGCAGTGAAAAAGAAAGAATTAACATAAAGAAAACTTTACAGTCTTCAAACTCAATGCTTGACCGCGTTGATAAGTTTGTTGATTGCCGTTCTAAAGATGTTTCGGTTAGAGAAGTATTTATAGTTGAGGGTGACTCGGCTTTAGGTTCTTGTAAATTGGCGCGTAATGCTGAATTCCAAGCTATAATACCTGTTAGAGGTAAAATTCTTAACTGCTTAAAGGCGGATTACGAAAAGATTTTCAAAAGCGAAATTATAACAAATCTTATTAAGGTTTTAGGTTGCGGTGTAGAGGTTAAGGCAAAGGCAAACAAAGGTCTTACTACTTTTGATTTATCGGCGCTTCGTTGGGACAAGGTTATAATTTGTACCGATGCCGATGTGGACGGTTTCCAAATCAGAACACTTATTTTAACAATGATTTACCGATTAATGCCAACCCTTATAAACGAGGGTAAGATTTATATTGCTGAAACACCTCTTTACGAAATTGGCACAAAAGATATGACCTATTTCGCTTATGATGAAAAAGAAAAGAACGATATTTTAACCCAAATAGGCGATAAAAAATACACTATTCAGCGTTCAAAAGGTCTTGGTGAAAACCAACCCGATATGATGAACTTAACTACAATGAATCCTGAAACCAGAAGACTTATTAAGGTTAAACCCGAAGAGGCAGAACGCACTTCGAAAATGTTTGATTTGCTTTTGGGCGATGATTTGCAAGGAAGAAAAGATTTTATTGCTGAAAACGGATACATCTATTTGGATGATGCTGATATTAGTTAATTTATAATTGGGAGAGATAGAGATTGGCTCCAAGAAAGAAAAATACAGAAACTAAAAAGAATACACCTAAAATAAATGCATATATTGCGGGAGCGGGGCTTACTGTAGAGCAACCGATAACCGAAACCCTTGAAACTAACTATATGCCTTATGCTATGAGTGTTATTGTGTCTCGTGCGATACCTGAAATTGATGGGTTTAAGCCTTCACATAGAAAACTTTTATACACAATGTATAATATGGGACTTTTAAACGGGGGCACTGTAAAGTCTGCAAACATTGTTGGTAGAACAATGCAACTTAACCCTCACGGTGATGCCGCAATTTATGAAACAATGGTGCGTTTATCCGAAGGTTATCAAGCACTTTTGCACCCTTATGTTGCGTCAAAAGGTTCTTTCGGTAAGGCGTATTCACGTGATATGGCTTATGCGGCTTCGCGTTATACTGAGGCTAAATTAGCGCCTATTGCTTCGGAACTATTTTGCGATATTGATAAGGATACGGTTGATTTTGTAGATAACTATGATGCTACAATGAAAGAACCGGTATTATTCCCTGTGACATTTCCATCGGTACTTGTTAATGCTAATACAGGTATTGCGGTTGGTATGGCAAGTTCGATTTGTCCTTTTAACTTGCGCGAGGTTTGTGAAACCACTATCGCTTACATTAAGGATAATGACATAAATGTTGCTGATACACTTTTAGCGCCTGATTTTCCAATCGGTGGTAAACTTTTATATAACCGCGCGGAAATAGAAAAGATTTACGAAACAGGTAGAGGAAGTTTTAAGGTTCGCGGTGTTTGGGAATATGATAAATCGCAAAACTGTGTTGATATTACCGAAATTCCTCCAACTACTACTTCGGAAGCAATTATTGAAAAGGTAATCGAACTCGTAAAGCAAAAGAAAATTACCGAAATTAATGATATTCGTGATGAAACCGACCTTAACGGTCTTAAAATTACAATCGATTTAAAGCGCGGTGCTGACCACGAAAAGTTAATGAAAAAGTTACTTAGAATGACACCGCTTGAGGATAGTTTTTCTTGCAACTTTAATGTGCTTATTGCGGGTTCGCCAATGGTGCTTGGCGTTAAAGAAATAATTTCTGAATGGGTAGCGTTTAGAGAAGAATGTGTGCGCAGAAGAATTTATTTCAAACTTACTAAGGCTAAAGACAGGTTACACCTCTTAAAAGGTCTTGAAAAGATTCTTTTAGATATTGATAAGGCAATTAAAATTGTTCGTGAAACCGATGAAGAAAGTCAGGTAGTGCCAAACCTTATGATTGGCTTTGGTATTGATGAAGTTCAAGCCGAATATGTAGCCGAAATCAAGTTGCGCCACCTAAACCGTGAATATATTTTAAAGCGCACTGCGGACATTGAAAATCTTATTAAAGAAATTGCCGAAATGGAAGCGGTTTTAAATTCGCGTTCGAAACTTTTGAAAATCATTGTAAAAGAATTAGAAGCGGTAGCACAAAAATACGGTAAGGATAGAAGAACCGAAATTATAAGCGCTGCCGAAGAAACTGTGGAAAAAGAAGAGGTTGAGGTTGATAATTCACCTGTAACATTGTTCTTCACAAGAGACGGTTACTTTAAGAAGATAACTCCACTATCACTAAGAATGAGCGGTGAGCAAAAACTTAAAGAGGGCGATGAAATTACACAGGTGATTGAATCTACCAACGCAAGTGAGTTGCTTTTCTTTACAAATAAAGCACAGGTTTACAAAGCAAAAACTGTCGATTTTGCGGATGGAAAAGCGAGTGTATTGGGTGACTATATTGCCTCTAAACTCGAGTTCGATGAAGCTGAAAATTCGGTTTATATGGTAGAAACCAACGATTATACGGGTAATATGATTTTTGTATTTGAAAATGGTAAAATTGCTAATGTTCCGCTTTCATCTTATGCTACAAAAACCAACCGCAAAAAGCTTATAAAAGCATATTGCGAAAAATATGTTTTACACACTATTCTTTTCACAAAAGAAAATACCGATATTTTACTTAAATCTACAAATGGTAGAATGTTAATTGTAAATACAGCTTCAATTCCTGCTAAAACCACAAAGGATAACGGCGGTATTTCGGTAATGACACAAAAGAAAGGTCAGCGTATATCTGAGGTTACTTTCTATGAAAAGGGAAGTTTAGAGTCGGAACACCGCTACCGCACTAAAAATCTACCTGCCGCAGGAAGTAAAAAACCAACCGGCACTGCTGAACAAGAAATGTTAGATTTGTAAAGTTGTTGTTTTATATTAAATATATTTATATTGCAATAAATAAAAATTTATGGTAAAATAAAAAACCGTCCGATAACATTCGGACGGTGTCGGCTTTTGCAAACGCTGTTACTTTTAGCCGACAGTTATAATATTTGTTTTAAAAATGTAAATATTCAAAGAATAAATTTCCAATAGGATGTGTTAAAAATGGCAAAGGAACTCGCCAAACAATACGACCCAAAGGATGTTGAGGACCGAATTTATAAAGGTTGGCTCGAGGGTAATTATTTCCACGCAAAATGCGAAAAGGATAAGGAAACTTATACTATAGTTATTCCACCACCGAACATTACAGGTCAACTTCATATGGGACATGCTCTTGACAATACTTTGCAGGATATTCTTATCCGCTTTAAGCGTATGCAAGGGTTTGATACCTTATGGCTTCCGGGTACTGACCACGCTTCAATCGCTACCGAGGCTAAAATTGTTGAAAAAATGCGGGAAGAAGGCATCACAAAAGAGGATATCGGACGTGAGGGCTTTTTAAAACGCGCTTGGGAATGGAAAAAACAATACGGCGGAAGAATTATTGAACAACTTAAAAAATTAGGTTCTTCTTGCGACTGGGAAAGAGAACGCTTTACACTTGATGAAGGTTGTAACAAAGCAGTAAATGAAGTTTTTGTTCGCCTTTATGAAAAGGGGCTTATCTACCGCGGTGAACGTATTATCAACTGGTGCCCACACTGTAAAACTTCTATTTCGGATGCCGAGGTTGAATATGAAGAACAAGCAGGTCATTTTTGGCACTTGCGTTATCCTTTTAAGGATGGCAGCGGTTATTTGGAACTTGCCACTACCCGCCCTGAAACCCTTTTGGGTGATACTGCTGTAGCGGTTAATCCAAACGATGAAAGATATAAAGATATGATAGGTAAAACATTGATTTTACCTTTGGTTCATCGTGAAATCCCTGTTGTAGCAGATGACTATGTTGAAATGGATTTTGGTACAGGTGTTGTTAAAATTACACCTGCGCATGACCCTAATGACTTTGAAGTTGGTCTTCGCCATAATCTTCCTGTAATAAATGTTATGACAGATGACGCGCATATTGTTGAAGATTATCCAAAATATGCGGGTATGGATAGATACGAAGCGCGTAAAGCGATTGTTGCCGATTTAGAGGCAGAAGGTGCGCTTGTTAAAATTGAAGATTATACTCACAATGTTGGTACTTGTTACCGTTGTTCTTCAACTGTTGAACCTCGCGTTTCAAAACAATGGTTTGTTAAGATGAAGCCACTTGCTACACCTGCTATTGATGCGGTTAAAGAGGGCGACACAAAGTTTGTACCTTCTCGTTTTGAAAAGGTTTATTTCCACTGGCTCGAAAACATTCGTGACTGGTGTATTTCACGCCAACTTTGGTGGGGACATAGAATTCCTGCTTGGTATTGTGCTGATTGCGGCGAAATTACAGTTTCTAAAACCGAAGTTTCAGCTTGTGCACACTGCGGCAGCAAAAATATAGAACAAGATCCTGATACATTGGATACTTGGTTCTCATCAGCTTTGTGGCCATTCTCAACACTTGGTTGGCCCGAAGAAACCGAAGATTTCAAACATTATTATCCAACAAATACATTAGTAACAGGCTACGATATTATTCCTTTCTGGGTAATGCGTATGATGTTCTCAGGATTAGAGCAAACAGGTGAAGTGCCATTTAATACTGTGCTTATTCACGGACTTGTTCGTGACTCACAAGGTAGAAAAATGTCAAAATCTTTGGGTAATGGTGTTGACCCACTTGAAGTTATCGACACTTATGGCGCTGATGCATTAAGATTCTCACTTGCTACCGGCAATAGCCCGGGAAATGATATGCGTTACATTCCTGAACGTGTAGAAGCAAGTAGAAACTTTGCTAACAAAATTTGGAATGCGGCAAGATTTATTTTAATGAATCTTGAAAACGATAAGGAAATTCCGCTTGACATTTCTAAATTAGCATTAGAAGATAAGTGGATTTTATCAAAATACAATTCAATTGTTGCCGATGTTACCGAAAATCTTGAAAAATTCGAATTAGGTCTTGCGGTACAAAAACTTTATGACTTTATTTGGGATGTTTTCTGCGATTGGTACATTGAAATTTGCAAATCACGTCTTAATGGTGATGATGAAAATGCGAAAAATACTGCAAGAAGTGTACTTGTATATGTATTTACAAATACATTAAAACTTCTTCATCCATTTATGCCTTTCATTACTGAAGAGGTTTGGCAATCTATGCCACATTCGGGCGAAAGCATTATGATATCCGAATGGCCAAAGTTTAAAGAAGATTTAAAATTTGCTTTAGAAGAAGCTGATTTTGAAAAAATTATGGCTGTTATTAAGGTTATTCGTAACCGCCGCGCTGAAATGAACGTTCCACCTTCACGCAAAGCACAAGTTTGCATTGCAACTGCTGATAAGGAAACATTTAGAAGCGGTGAAGCATATATTTGCCGTTTAGCTTATGCTTCAGAAGTGGTTGTTGGTGATGATTTTGATACCGAAGGCGCAGTTCGTGTTATTACTGACAATGCAACTGTTTATATGCCTATGAAAGAATTGGTTGACTTTACTGCCGAACTTGAACGTCTTAAAAAAGAACTCAAAAAAGCAGAAGAAGATAAAGAATTCTTCGAAAAGAAACTTAATAACCCTGGTTTTATTGCAAAAGCACCTGCTGCACTTGTTGAGCAACAAAAGGCAAGTCTTGAAAAGGTTCTTGGTAAAATTGCAGCCATTGAACAAAGCATTAAAGATATAGAGAACAGTTAATATAAACAAAACAGCATAAAACTTTTGTTTTATGCTGTTTTGTCTTAAATTTTATGGAACTTTTGGCTCGTTAGAACAATAATATCAACACCTTTTGGCATTGTTTTTCTATTGCCTGTTCCAAAAGTATTATATGAATTAAAGTTAATAAAATACTTGTAAAAATATGGTGAAAAATGAATTATTTAGAAACATTAAATTATATTCATTCTTTAGGTAATTTTTCAAAAGTAGCATCTCTTGAGAGAATTAAAGAAGTTTTAAACAAATTAAAAAATCCGCAAAACAGTTTTAAAGCCATACATATAGCCGGAACCAACGGCAAAGGTTCGGTTTCAAGTATGATTGCAAATGTTTTTACTGTAGCGGGATTTAAAACAGCGCTTTTTGTTTCGCCTTTTATAGTTGATTTTAGGGAAAGAATACAAGTCAATGGTGAATATATAAGCGAAGAGGATTTGGTGCGCTTTTCTCAAGAAGTGATTGATACAAATGTAGACCTTACCGAATTTGAATTTATTACTGCGGTTGCTTTTTTGTATTTTAGGTTTAAGGGTTGCCAAGTCGGTGTTATTGAAACAGGACTTGGCGGCAGACTTGATGCTACAAATACTTTAGAAAATAAAGCGGTTTCGGTAATTACTAAAATCGGGTTGGACCACACTAAAATTTTGGGCGATACTATAGAAAAAATTACAAAGGAAAAATGCGGAATAATAAAAAACTGTCCAACAGTAACTTCTTTTAATCAACCAAAAGAAGCGTTTGAGGTCTTAAAGCAGCATAATGTGATTTTGACTAATAAAGAAAGGCTTAAAATTTTAAATTGCGATTTAACGGGCAACACATATATATATAAAGGAAAAGAATATAAAACTAAACTACTCGGTGAACACCAAATAGAAAATTCTGCCCTTGCAATAGAGGCGATAGAAAATTCGGGATTTGATATATCTTACGATATTATATATAAAGGTATATATCAAACAGTTTTTCCCGCAAGGCTTGAAGTTGTATCCCAAAAACCTCTTGTTATTTTAGATGGTGCGCACAATCCCGATGGTGCTAATTGCTTGGCCGAGATACTTAAAAAATATAAAGGCAAAGCTACCGCGATTGTTGGAATGATGAAAGATAAGGATTGCGATGAGGTTTTAAAGAAATTATTGCCGCTTTGCAAAAAAGCCGTTGTTGTTGAGGTAAATAAAATGCCTCGTTCATTAACTAAAGATGAACTTTTTGAAAAAGCAAGTGTTTATTGCTCTTGCGAAAAGGTAGATAATTATGAAAAAGCTATCCGTTTAGTCGCAAATGAGGAAGTAGTTTTTGTTTTTGGTTCGCTGTATTTAGCTTCTGGAATAAGGAAAGATTTACAAAAATTTTTTAAGCAAACTTAATACGACATTTTTTTTAAAGACAAGCTCTTATAATCTTTATAAGGGCTTGTCTATTTTTTTATAAAAGGAGTGAAAAAAGATGGCTATAAAAATAAATGTTACGGGTGAGGTTGTAACAGCGTTGCTTTCGGGTGAGCTTGACCATCATTCAGCAAAAGAAATGCGCGAAGAAATTGATAGCGCGGTAGAACTTAATATGCCTTCTTTGTTAATTTTAGATTTTAAGGATATTAGTTTTATGGACAGTTCGGGTATAGGTCTTGTTATGGGTAGGTACCGCACACTTGTTAAAACAGGTGCGGAACTTCACATAACCGGAGCGGCACCTAATATATATAAGGTGTTAAAACTTGCCGGAATAGAAAAATTAGCAAAACTTGAAAGTAGGTAAAAAATTATGAATAACAGTTTTAGTATGACATTACAGTCGCGTTCGGCAAACGAAAGTTTTGCAAGGGCTTGTGTATCGGCATTTGCTATTCAACTTGACCCTACACTTGAAGAAATAAGTGATATTAAGACTGCCGTTTCCGAGGCGGTTACGAATTGTATTGTTCACGCTTATAAAGAAGGCATAGGTAAGATTTACATATCAGCTGAAATTTTAGAGACTAATGTTATTAAAATAAAAATTCGCGATAAGGGTTGCGGTATTGATAATGTTGAAAAGGCAATGGAACCGTTATATTCAAGTGTGGGCGGAGAAAGAGCAGGGCTTGGCTTTGCGGTAATGCAAAGTTTTATGGATAGTGTAAAGGTTCGTTCGAGTGTTGGTAAAGGAACAAGTATTGTTATGACCAAAAAAATAAGTAGGCGCTACAATATAAATGGTTAGTAAGGAATGCACCCGTGAAGAATTTATTGAAAATAATTTAGGACTTGTGCATTCTATATGTAAAAGATTTATTGGAAAAGGAATAGAATACGATGATTTGTTTCAAGCCGGTTGTATGGGACTTGTTAAGGCTACCGATGCGTTTGATGAAACAAAAGGTTTTTTGTTTTCGACATATGCGGTGCCTGTGGTTATGGGTGAAGTGCGCCGCCTTTTTAGAGATGGCGGTTTGATTAAGGTGTCGCGCTCGGTAAAGGAACTTTATTTGAAAATAAATAACGAAAAACAAAAATTGGAACAAACCCTTTGTCGAGAACCAACCGTTTGTGAAATAGCAGAAAGTTTGGGTGTTTCTTCCGAAGAGGTAACAGAAGCAATTTGTGCTGCACAACCTGCAGTGTCGTTAACTTACCAAGATGATAGCGGAGTTAAAGAGGCGGATTTACCGGTTTATAGTTGTGAGGAAGGTATATATAATAGGTTAGATATAAATGCGGCGGCAGCAAATTTAAATGAAAAAGAGAAGCAAATTTTAAAACTTCGTTACTTTAGTTCTTTAACGCAAAATGATACAGCAAGGGTTATGAATATGTCGCAAGTGCAAATTTCCCGTATGGAGAAAAAGATATTACTAAAATTAAGGGAAAAATTGAGTTAATTTTGTGCAAAAAATAGTAAAGTTGCGAAAAATAAAAAAAATTGAAAAAAAGTTAAAAAAAGTGTTGACAAAGGTGGGAGGTTGTGGTATTATAATCGAGCGCCCTTGAGAGAGTGCGCAAAAACGGACCTTGAAAATTAAACAACGACAATAATAAGGACCCGACAATTCTCGAGAGAAATTGAGAGAAAAGTTAAGTACTTTAAAAGTATTGAAG
>JAZNCS010000068.1:0-41739 GCA_045587685.1 Acutalibacteraceae bacterium | reverse complement strand
TTTAAAAAAGAAAATAGTCTTTTGGTTGTATATGTTACAATAGTAATTTTGCTTTTTGCAACATTAATTGTTGTTTTACTTTTGATGAAACAAAACGATTCCACTTGCTTACATAAATATTCTTACGTTGCTACAAATGTTAAGGCTTCTGAATTTCAAGTTGGAGAAAATTTGATGCGTTGTGAAAAGTGTGGAGATGAGACTTCAAAAATGGTTTACGCTACAATAGATATGCCACAACTGTATTTAGATGGTTCGTTAGATGGAATTTCAAAAAACAGTGATTGCATTGTACAAGCTAAGTATTTTGAGGGGAAAACTTCTACACAAGCTTATGCATCAATAAAATATCAAGGCCATACATCAATAAATTTTGAAAAAAAGAACTATACCATTAAGTTTTATGAGGATGAGAATAGAAATTATAAACAAAAAATCTCGGTAAATGGATGGAAACCTACACATAAATATTGCTTAAAAGCAAACTATATTGATTTTAGTGGAGCAAGAAATGTAGTTTCTTCTAATATTTGGAGTGATGTTGTTGCTTCAAGAACAAAATTAAATGAGAATATTTCGGAATTAGAATTTTATGGTGGGATTAATGGTTTCCCAGTTGCTTTATTTATTAATGGTGAATATCAAGGTCTATATACTTTTAATATTCCTAAAGACGAAGATACATACAATATTGCTGATGAAGAAAATGAAGCAATGTTTGTTATAAATAGTGAATTTTCCGATGCTGCAAAATTTAAATCTCTTTTAACTGAAAGTGATAAAAAATCTATTTTTGATTTGGAATATTCATATTTAAATAACAACGTTTGGCCTTATGAAAGAATGAATGATTTATTAAGATTTGTTATTGAATCAGATGGAGAAAAATTTAAAACAGGTATAAACCAATATTTAGATGTTGATGCTGCAATAGATTATTTAATTACTTCTTATGTTTTAGGTCTAACTGACAATTTTTCTAAAAATATGATTTTGCTAACCTATGATGGAAAGCAATGGATACCAAATTTGTATGATTTAGATACGGCGTGTGGACTTGCATTTGATGGAACAAAATTTGAAGAAACAAACTTTTGTTTACCAAGCATTTCGAAAACGGGTGCTATATCTTCTGGTACTGGAAATTTATTATGGGATAAATTGCTTATTAATTATTCAAAAGAATTTAAAACTCGTTATTTTGATTTGAGGAATAATATTTTAAATAATGAAAATCTTGCTGCACAATATAAAAATTTTATTAAAAATGTTCCCAAAAAATGTTATGAACAAGAAGTAGTTTTATATCCTAACAGTCCTTGGAATGATATTGACAATATTCAACAAATTACAACATTTTTAGCCGAACGTGGTAAACTCTTAGATGATGTAATAGATAAGTTGAGTTAACAAAAGAAAAGAGGGGAAATTTATGAATTGTTTAATTAAAAAAATTATTTCTATTGTATTATGTTATTTCCTTGTGCTATCTTTGTTGCCACTTTCTGCAATAGTGACTACGGCTGCTACTTACGGAGGAAGCGGAACTGAAGCGGATCCATATATTGTATCTTCTCAAGCACAACTTGTTTCAACTCTTTCCACTCACAACGTAAAAGGAATCTATATAAAACTTAACAACGATATCTCGTTAAGTTCTTCATATGTTCCAGTTAAATTGAATGCGAATTTGGATGGTGATTTTCACACAATTACAGCTAAAACACAATTTTTCACCAATAACTACGGAACATTAAAAAACTTTTATTATACTAATACTGTTACACGAGTAAATACCAGTGGTTCATACGCAGGTATTATTTGCGATGAAAATTATGGAACAATTAGTGGTGTTATTGCAACCGGACATATTGATAATGATTGTTATCATCCATCCTCTGGTGATGGTGACATCACTTGTGCTGCACGAGCGGGAATTATCGCTGGTTTAAGTAGCCAAGGTACCATTGTAAATTGTGCGGCTTTTGGTTCTTTAAAACTTGATTGTTCATACGGATCACATGCTGGTGGTATTACTGCTTATGGTGATGTTACAAATTGTTACGCATCGGTTTCTGTTTCTACTTTAGGTGGTGGACGTTATGGAACAAGTTCAAATGACCCCATAACCTTAAATACAGCAATTAATTCATTTTTTGAAGCTGAAACTGGTGTTACTGGCAGTGTTTCTTCTGCTGATATGAAAACAGATAGTTTTGTAGAATTATTGAATAGTAACCCTATATTAACTGATAGTAAATGGGTAAGAGACACAGAAAATAAAAATTCGGGATATCCAATTTTGCAGTATGCGTTAAACGCAACTATCTCTTCATCAAAAACTAATGTGCTTTTAAACGGAACCGAAGAAGTGTCATTTACCTGTAGTGATAGTTCAGCTACAATTTATTACACATTAAATGGTAGTATTCCTACCTTAACAAGTAATAAATATACTTCACCACTTAACATTAGTAGTACAACAACAGTGACTGTTATTGCCTACAAAAATGGAGTATATACAAAGCCAAAAAGTTTTCTATTTGCTAAAATATTAGGAAATGGTACAGTAGAGGACCCTTATCAAATTAATAGTGAAGCGGCGCTTTGCACAATTGAGGAACTTGGCGGCGATGATTATTATATTCTCACACAAAATATTACACTTAACGGAACTTTGCCTTCGTTTGGTAACTTTAGTGGTCATTTTGATGGGCAAAATTATGAAATTAACAATGTCTATTCAGATAAACTGATTGCCGGGCTTACAAGTACTAACTATGGTATTATTGAAAATATAACACTTCGTATTAAAGAAAATAATGAGTTTTATGCGCGCTCAGGTTTGGCGGATTATAATTATGGTGTAATTTATAATTGTCACTTTAAAGGTGATTTTAATAGTCCATATTTATCAACACATTGTACTGGTGGAATCGTAGGTGAAAATTATGGCATAATTGAAAAATCATCATTTGAAGGAAACTTTGTTTCCAAAGGTACTATGAAAGGTGGCGGCTTAGTCGGTTTAAATGAAGGTACAATCTCACATTGTGACTTTATTGGTGACGTATATGTTGACGACATTCCTTTCGCGGCTGAATCTAAATATCAAGGATATGTTGGTGGATTAGTTGGCTATAATAATGGTGTAATTGAATATTCTAATATTACAGCAACTAGAGTTTATTCATATACTAGAAATTATGTTGGTGTTATTATTGGTGCATTTGTTGGTGATGGAGATTTTTCATTAGTAGTTGATTGTACTGAAAACGTTGATTATTTAAATTATGATCGTATTTCATATATTGAATGGGGAACATGTTCAATTAATAGAAATATCGGTATATCTAGTGGTAATCCTATTCCTACTCCTCATGATCATGAGTTCTATTTTGATGTAGACACTCCTGTTTGTGGTCAAAAAAGACATACTGTATGTGTTTGTGACTGTGGAATAAGCGTAGCGGTTGATAGTTGGACTGATGATTATTATAATACTACTCATAGATACAATGTTACAATAATAGAACCTACTTGTACTGAAGATGGTACTTCTACCAAGATTTGCGAAAACTGCTCACACACAATAGTAGATACTATTCCTGCAACAGGTCACAAAACTTCGATTCCTTACTTAAAAATTACAAATGATAGCAAATATCCTTTTAATATTGATAATAATATAATTTCTTCAACTAATACTGCTTACTCTACTACATCGTCACTAACATTAGAAGTGCTAGAAGATCATACTTTTTCTTGCCAATATTATTTGTCATCTTATAATTACTATTGTACACTCTACATATATCTTAATGGTACACGGGTTGACTATACAAATAGTAGTACTAATTATAACAAAAATTTAACTGTAAAACGTGGAGATATTATTACAATAAAATTTACATGTGAAGCTTCAACTTCTACTGTTTACACGGGTTATGTAATTATAAATTCTACTATGGAAGAAAAAGTGCCTTTTGATTGCGACGAACCAGCAATATGTGAATGGTGCAATAGCGAGATTGCACCTGAGCTAATTGTTCATACGTGGGATGATGGTGTTATCTTTGAAGTTCCAACGCATTTAAATGAAGGTAAGCGTATATTCACCTGCAAATGTGGTGCAAAAAAAATAGAATTAATTGAAAAATTGTCTGAGCATATATGGGATGAAGGGGTTGTGACTACAGCACCAACACATACCACCGAAGGTGTTAAAACATACACTTGCGAATGTGGAAAAACTTATATTGAGGCAATTGCAAAATTGACTGAGCATGTGTGGAATGAAGGGGTTGTGACTACAACACCAACACATACCACCGAGGGTGTTAAAACATACACTTGCGAATGTGGAGAAAGTTATACTGAGAAAATTGCAAAATTGACTGAACACGTGTGGAATAATGGTGTTATTACAAGAGCGCCTACATGTGTTCTTGAGGGTGTTAAGACTTATACCTGTCCTTGCGGAGAATCCTATACAGAAGCAGTTAATGTGATTGACCACTACATCCTTGTTAGTGCTGTTACAACCTTAACAGCAATTTCTTTGGAAAACTCAAGTTCATATCCATTTACAAATTCCAATGATACTTACACTTCAACCAATAAAGTTGCCTCTTCAACTTCTACTTTTTATATTAGAGCACAGTACGATTGCACATTAACTATTGAGTATGGAGTTTCAAGTGAAAGCAATTATGATTGGCTAACAATATATAAAAATACTACCCAACAGGATCGTATTTCTGGTGAAGTTTCTGGTAAAACGATAACGATTTCTTTGGTTGCGGGTGAGTATATAAAAATCACCTATTCTAAAGATGGAAGCGTTGATAGAAATTCCGATCAAGGCTATTTCAAAATTATTTCAGGCTCTCAAATTGTTATTGAAAATACAGAGCGTGTTTCTGCAGAATCGCAAAATGCGTCGTGTACACATGCAGTTATTTGTGATGGTTGCGGAACTGAAATTAAACCTATTATTCAACACATATGGGACACTGGTGTTATAACAACACAACCCACTCATATAACCGTAGGTGAAAAGAAATTTACATGTACTGATTGTGGTCTTAATAAATACGAAGTTGTAGAGAAAATTTCAGTTCATGAGTGGGATAGTGGTGTAGTAACAACTATTCCTACACATATGGTTAATGGTGTTAAGACCTTTTGTTGTCAATGTGGTGCAACTTATTCTATAGCAATTGAAAAAATTGCCGAACATGATTATAAAACACAAATTGTAGTTGATCCTACTTGTACGGCAGAGGGATATACTAATTACATATGCGAATGTGGTGATAGTTACGTATCAGATTATGTTTCTATTATTAATCACTCTTATGGTGATTGGTATGCAATCAATTCACCAACTTGTACTGAAACAGGTGTCGATGAGCATAAATGTGTATATTGTCAGTATACTGAAACAAAGGTGGTTGATGCTCTTGGGCATGATCATAGCGTTTGGGTAACCGAATATCCAACATGTACTAAAAAAGGATATAAGTACAGTAAATGTACACGTTGTGATAATACAGAAAAAGAAGTTCTTTATGCGTTAGAACATAATATTCAAAATGAAAAATGTGTTTCTTGTGGAATTGAAACAGTAATTATAGAATCAACTCATAATTATAAAAATTCCATTAATGAAGAATATATAATTTCTAAAGAAAATGCTGTAAAAATTATGCTTACTTTTTCTGCTGAAACCAGGACAGAAGATTATTTTGATACAATTAGCATTTATGATGGCAATAATAACTTGTTCGGTAAATACTCAGGAACTGAACTTTCGTCAAAATCTCTTACAATCGATGGTTCGTTTGTAAAAATAGTATTATCTTCTGATTCAACAGTAAACTATTATGGTTTCAAAGCAAATGTCTTTGTTGTATATTCTGCTTGTGAACATATTGATGCTGAATGGATTACTGACCAAGAAGCAACATTAATACATATTGGTCATAAAAATCTATCTTGCAAAGAATGTAATGCTATTATTGGCGAAGGTGATATACCAAAAGTTAATATTGATGAAGTAAGTGAAAAAGATTATAAATATATTTCTGATGTTTATACAGGAAAAGTTACCACTTCTAACAATATTGAATTTTGTGATATTAATGGCGATGGAAAATTTGATATTCGTGATATTATTGCTATTAAAGAAATACTAAATAGTTTATAATGTTAAAAATAAAAAAGTCCCCAAAGGGACTTTTTTATTTTTAGAAAAACTTATTTCATGCTGTTTTCGTAAGATTCAATCATCTTTTTAACCATTTGACCGCCGATAGAACCAGCTTGTTTAGCTGTGAGGTCGCCATTGTAACCTTGCTTTAAGTTAACGCCAACTTCGTTAGCAGCTTCCATCTTAAAACGGTTGAGTGCTTCTTTAGCCTCAGGTACTACATTTTTAGCCATTTTATTTTCTCTCCTATAAAAATTATCGTTTCGCGTTTGCAATATTATCTTGTGAATTTATTTAAATTTTATAAGAGGTAAAAAATGTGCATTTTGTAATTTTTTGTTGTAAAAAAACAACCACAAAACTGTGGTTGTTTTTAAAATTAAAGAATAATAGATTCGCCTGTCATTTCTTCAGGTTGTTCTAAATTAAGAAGTTTAATAATTGTTGGGGAAATGTCACAAAGTTTTCCGCCTTCGCGTAAAGAACATTCTTTACCAACAACCGAGAATGGAACGAGGTTTGTCGTGTGTGCGGTAAATGGTGAACCATCAACATCTAACATACGGTCAGCATTACCGTGGTCAGCAGTAATAAGCATTATGCCACCCATTTTAAGTGTTGATTCCTTAACTTTACCAACACAAGTATCAACAGTTTCAACCGCTTTTACAGCAGCATCAAAAAATCCTGTATGACCAACCATATCGCAGTTTGCAAAGTTAAGAATTACAACATCATATTTGCCGGTTTCGATTGCTTCACAAACTTTATCGCAAACTTCGTTAGCGCTCATTTCGGATTGTAAATCATAGGTTGCAACCTTTGGTGAGTTAACAAGAATTCTATCCTCGTTTTCAAACATAACTTCGCGACCGCCGTTAAAGAAGAAAGTTACGTGAGCATATTTTTCAGTTTCGGCAATACGAAGTTGTGTAAGACCCTTATTTGCTAAAAATTCACCTAATGTGTTGTTTAATGATTGTGGTTTGAAAGCAACATCAACATTTGGCATAGAAGCATCATACTGTGTCATACAAACATAGTAAACATTTTTTCTGCCGCCTTTACGTTCAAAACCTGAAAATTCATCATCAACAAAAGTACGAGTGATTTCTCTTGCTCTATCAGGGCGGAAGTTAAAGAAGATAACACTATCATTATCTGAAATTCTTTCGGTACCAACAACTACTGTTGGAAGTACAAATTCATCGGTAATGTTTTTACCATCTTCGTCAATCATTGTATATGAGGTTCTAACGGCTTTTGCGGCATCGGTAGTAGAAACACCTTCGCCATAAACTAAAGCGGCATAAGCCTTTTCTACGCGTTCCCAGCGATTGTCACGGTCCATACCGTAAAATCTACCCATAACTGTTGCGAGTTTACCGCAACCGATTTCTTCGAGTTTTTCATTTAAAGCATCAATAAAGTCGGCAGCAGAAGAGGGTGGAACATCACGGCCATCAAGCAAAGCGTGAATATATACTCTTTCAAGGCCATTACGTTTTGCTAATTCAACTAATGCATATAAATGTTCAATATGAGAGTGAACACCGCCATCAGAAAGAAGGCCCATTAAATGCAAAGCAGAATTATTTTTCTTGCAGTTATCAATGGCTTTAATAAAAGTTTCATTACTGAAAAAGTCACCGTCAGCAATTGATTTTGTAATACGGGTGAGTTCTTGATATACAACGCGACCTGCACCAATATTTGTGTGACCAACTTCACTATTACCCATTTGACCATCAGGAAGACCAACATCCATACCTGAAGCGCCGATTTTAGTTGTAGGGCAAGTAGCAAAAATTTCATCAAGGCAAGGGGTTTTAGCAGTGTAAATTGCGTTGCCATTTGTTTCGGGATTAAAACCGAAACCATCCATAATAGTTAAAACTATAGGTTTTTTCATAAATATAATCTCCTACATATAAAAAGCGGGGAAACCCCGCTTTAAATTATTTACTTGCAGCTTTTACAATAACTGAAAAATCTTCAGCTTTGAGTGAAGCGCCACCGATAAGACCGCCATCAACGTTAACCTTATCTAGTAATTCGTCAGCATTCTTAGCGTTCATTGAACCGCCGTATTGAATTGTAACAGTCTGGGCTACTTCTTTACCGTAAACTTCAGCAATTGCTTCACGAACATAGCCGTTACCTTCGTCAGCTTGGTCAGCAGTAGCAGTAACACCTGTGCCGATAGCCCAAACAGGTTCATAAGCAACAACAATGTTCTTTAATTGTTCAGCACTGATGTTTGTAAGAGCCATCTTTGTTTGATATTTAAGTAATGTTTCGGTGTAACCGAGTTCTCTTTGTTCAAGGGTTTCACCAACGCAAACGATAGCGGTAAGACCAGCGTTGACAGCAGCGATTGTACGAAGGTTAACGGTTTGGTCGGTTTCGCCAAAATATTGTCTTCTTTCACTGTGACCGATTACAACATATTTAACACCTGCTTCAACAAGCATATCAGCAGCGATTTCGCCTGTGTAAGCGCCGTTTGCTTTAAAGTGAACATTTTCAGCACCAATTTCGATGTTGCTTCCTTTTGCAGCTTCAACAGCAGCAGGAATATCAATAGCAGGAACGCAAAGTACAACCTTGCAATCAGCACCTGCAACAAGAGGTTTCATTTCGTTGATAAGAGCAGTAGCCTCTGCGGGAGTTTTGTTCATTTTCCAGTTACCTGCAATAATAGCAGTTCTTTTTGATTTATCCATTTTTTATTACTCCTTTTACATAAATGTAGGGCGATATTCGCCCTACAAATAGAATTTAATTATTTGTCATTAAGTGCAGCAATACCTGGGAGTTCTTTACCTTCAAGGAATTCAAGTGAAGCGCCACCACCGGTAGAGATGTGAGTCATCTTATCGCCAAAGCCCATAATGTTAACAGCAGCCGCAGAGTCGCCACCACCAATAACAGTTACAGCATCGGTTTCAGCTAAAGCTTTAGCAACTTCCATTGTACCCTTTGCGAGTGTTGGGTTTTCGAATACGCCCATAGGTCCGTTCCAAACAACTGTTTTAGCGTTCTTAACTTCATTAGCATAAAGTTCAGCAGTCTTAGTACCGATATCAAGACTTTCTTTGTCAGCAGGAATAGCATCAGCTGAAACGATTTCAACATCAATTGGAGCATCGATTGGGTCAGGGAAGTTAGAAACTACTGTGCAGTCGATAGGAAGAAGGATTTTAACGCCTTTTTCTTCAGCTTTTGCCATCATTTCGCGGCAATAATCAATTTTTGTTTCGTCAATAAGTGATTTACCTACTGTAAGACCTTTAGCAGCGAGGAATGTATAAGCCATACCGCCACCAATGATAAGTGTATCAGCCTTTGTTAAAAGGTTTTCAATAACTGGGAGTTTACTGTCAACCTTTGCACCGCCTAAAATACAAACGAAAGGACGTACAGGGGTTTCAACAGCGTTGCCAAGATATTTAAGTTCTTTACCGATAAGGTAACCTGCAACTGCTTCTTTAACATAAGAAACAACACCTACGGTTGAGCAGTGAGCACGGTGAGCAGTACCAAAAGCATCGTTTACGAAAATATCAGCTAAAGAACCAAGTTCTTCAGAGAAAGCTTCGCCGTTTTTGGTTTCTTCAGCACGGTAACGAGTGTTTTGTAAAAGAACAACGTCTCCGTCTTTCATAGCTTCAACAGCCTTCTTTGCATTTTCGCCAACAACGTTATCGTCAGCCGCAAAAACAACTTCTTTACCAAGTTTTTCTGATAAAGCTTTAGCTACAGGTGCTAAAGAAAGTTCAGGTTTTGGTTCACCCTTTGGTTTGCCAAGGTGTGAGCAAAGAATAACCTTACCGCCATCTTCAATTAATTTTTTAATGGTTGGTAATGCAGCGTTAATACGGTTTTCATCAGTAATAACACCATTTTTGAGTGGCACATTAAAGTCACAACGAACAAGAACTTTTTGTCCTTTAACATTAATGTCGTCAACTGTTTTTTTGTTAAGAGCGTTCATTCAAAACATCCTTTCAAAATACATATATTTACATACAATATTATAATACCACATTTTTTGGGTTTTTCAATAAAAAATTTAATTTTTTATGTAAAAAAATTACACATCTTCCCAACGGAAATTATGCAATTGACCAAAATTTTGTAAAGAAGGGTAATTCCATTGTCTTAAAACCTCATAAACGGCTATAGCAATCGAGTTTGAAAGGTTTAAACTTCTAATTTCGCCTTGCATAGGAATTCTAACGCAAGTATCAGGATTTTTTATTAAAATTTCTTCGGGCAAACCGCGTGTTTCTTTTCCAAACAACAAGTAGCAATTATCGGGGTATTCTACGTCACTGTGGGTGTGCCTTCCTTTAGTGGTATAGTAGTAAAATATACCATCGTTTTTTGCAAAAAATTCTTCAATATTTTCGTAGTATGTAATATCAAGATAATGCCAATAATCAAGACCGGCGCGTTTTAGTTTTTTATCATCAATTTTAAAACCCATTGGTCCTACTAAATGAAGTCTTGCACCAGTTGCCGCACAAGTACGGGCAACGTTGCCTGTATTTTGCGGAATTTCCGGTTCAACCATTACAATGTTTAATTTAGCCATATTTTATCACCTAATAATTTATTATAATTATTAAAAAATGCTTGTCAAGTTTATTTAAGAGTTGTATAATTAATTTGATTGTAAGAGGGTAGTTTTATGAAAATTATAGCAAAAATTAAGACCGATTTTAAAACAAAATTCGGCATTCCGCGACAAAGCGGTCTTGTTAACACAAAAGCTAAAATAATATTTGAACCCGAGTTTAGAGATGCTTCTGCTTTCAAGGGTCTCGAAGATTTCAGCCATCTTTGGCTAATTTGGGAATTTTCCGAATCTAAAAGGGAAGAATGGTCACCGACGGTTAGACCGCCGCGTTTGGGCGGAAATAAGCGGGTTGGTGTGTTTGCTACGCGTTCACCGTTTAGACCAAATCCAATAGGCCTTTCAAGTGTGAAAATTGAGAAAATTTATAACGATGGCGAAAATGGTATTGTTATTGAGGTTTTAGGCGCCGATTTGCTTGATGGCACACCTATTTATGATATTAAACCTTATATTCCGTATACTGATTGTCATATTGATGCCAAGGGCGGTTTTTCCGAAGATGTTTTTTCTCAAAAGTTAAAGGTTGAAGTTTCTAAAGAAATAACTCAAAAAATACCTGAAAATGATTTTGAAAATATAATAAAAATTTTGGAGTCTGACCCTAGACCGCACTATCAAAATGATGATAGAATATATGCTTTTGAATTTAACAAATATCATATTGAGTTTTGTGTAAACAATGAAACATTATATGTTTTAAAAATAGATTAAGTATATTTTAGATAAATTTTAAAAACGCATATACCGTCACTTGTGTAAATAAAAAAACAGTCGGATTAGTTCCGACTGTTTTTTCTATATTGTAGATAATCTTCTAAAATAATTACCGCCGCAACGGCATCAACAACTTCTTTGCGTTTTTTACCCCTTGTATCGGTAAAATTAAGGGCGGTATGGGCTGAAATTGTAGTACAGCGTTCATCCCACATAACAACAGTTATTCCGCTAGTATTTTGTATTTTCTCACCAATTTCCTTACATTCTTCTGCTCTTGAACCAACGCTGCCGTCCATATTTTTTGGCAGTCCAACAACAATTAGTTCAGCGTTATTTTCACGCGCAAAATCCGAAACCTTTTTAACCAATTTTTCGGTATTATATTCGGTAATAACAGTTTTTGGGAAGGCAAAACTTTCGCTACTGTCCGAAACTGCAATTCCTGTTCTTGCTTTGCCAAGGTCAACTGACATTATAATCATTTTTTACTCTCCCCAGTAAAGTAGGTAGAAATTCGGCTTCTTACAGGAATTAAATCGGCGGGTAGGTGAGAAGAATCGTTATAAAAACTTAAATTAAAATTACCGTTATAATCAACCTCAATCAAAGAAACAGAAGTATTATCAGCCCAAGGGATATTTTTAAGTTCGTGAATATCGTTTTTAAGCAAACGGCAAAGTAAACAACGTGTCACACCGCCGTGGGTAGTGCAAACAACGGTTTTGCCTTCGTTTTCATTAGCGATTTGTTTTATAATATTCCAAATTCTCTCATATGCATCGCGCATAGGTTCGGCGTGTAACGGGGCAAAATCTTCAGGGTGGTTATCCCAAGCATCCGCTAAAGAAGGAATTGCATTAAAAATTTCTTTAAAAGGTTTACCTTCAACTATTCCGCCGTTAAGTTCCCTTAAATCATTGCAAATTTCAATTTCACAAGATTTATCACCTTTAACTGCAATAGCGGTTTTAACCGCTCTTTTTAAAGGACTTGAATAAATTTTATCAATATGAATATCATTAAAACGATTTTTTAAATGCACTAATTGTTTAGTGCCTAGTTCGCTAATATCAAAGTCAGAGGAGCCTTGAAATAGTCTTAAAACATTACCCTCTGCTTCGCAATGGCGAACAATATATATTTTTGTCATATAATCACCAAATGTGATTATAGCATAATCTATAAACTATTGCAATATTAAAAAACTACTTCATTTTCAAGTTTTTCACCATTAAAAAAAGAGGTGAGATTATCAACAGTTGTTTTAGCAATAGCGTTTAGTGCTTCTTTTGTTAAAAATGCTTGGTGGGATGTTACAATTACATTAGGCATAGAAATTAGTCTTGTTAATGTGTCGTCAGGGATAATTTCAGAAGAAAAATCTTCAAAGAAAAGGGAGGTTTCTTCTTCGTAAACATCAAGCCCTGCCGCGCCTATAATTCCGTTTTTTAATCCCTCAATTAAAGCGTGTGTATCTATTAACTGACCGCGCGAAGTGTTAATAACAAATACACCTTTTTTCATTTTTGAAATTGTTTTTTCGTTAATTAAATGGTAGTTTTCTTTTGTTAAAGGGCAGTGTAATGAAACAATATCGCTTTGGCTTAAAAGTATATCCATATCAACATATTTTCCTGTAAAATCACTGTTTTTAAAGGGGTCGTATCCTAAAATATTCATACCAAAACCCTTGCAAATATCTTGAAATGCAATACCGATTTTACCCGTTCCAATAATACCAACAGTTTTTCCTTTAAGGTCAAACCCTGTTAGATTTTCAAGTGAAAAATTATGGTCACGCGTTCTAATATAAGAACGATGAATTTTTCGGTTTAGTGTTAATATAAGTCCCATTGTATGCTCGGCAACAGCGTAAGGGGAGTAAGCGGGAACTCGTACAACTTTAATATTATTTTTCGCGGCTTTAAGGTCAACATTATTATAACCGGCACATCTTAAAGCAATTATTCCTACACCAATATTTTTAAGTTCTTCTATTACTGTTTTATCAATATTGTCGTTCACAAATGCGCATACCGCATCGCAACCACGCGCCATACCTACTGTGTCTTCGTTTAATTTATTTTCAAAAAATTTAAAACTCAAATTATCGTTAGAGTATTTTTTAAAACTTTCAAAATCGTATGTTTTGGTATCAAAAAATGCAACTTTTTTCAAAAAAAGCACTCCTAAATCTTATTTTTAGTAGTATTTTCGATAATTAATTGTATATACGCTATTGAAAAAAATTGTAAAAGTAGTATAATATTTTCAAGAAAATCAAAATTCAGGTGATGCAAAAATGATTAAGAAATACCTAAATCGCTTATTTATTGATGGACTTTCGGGAATGGCTTCCGGATTGTTTGCAACCCTAATTATCGGTACAATTATTGTGCAAATCGGTAATCTCGTTGGTGGAACTGTTGGTACATATTTAGTAACAATTGGTGGTTTTGCAAAAACTATTACCGGTGCGGGTATTGGTGTCGGTGTTGCTGCAAAATTGTCAGCATCACCATTAGTTACTGTTTCAGCGGCGGTTGCGGGTTTAATTGGCGCTTTTCCAAATTTGGTAACTGCTAATGGTTTCGCATTTGGTGTTCCCGGTGAACCTCTTGGTGCTTTTGTTGCGGCTTATGTTGCTATTGAACTTGGCGGTATTGTATCAGGTAAAACAAAAGTAGATATAATTATTACACCTTTAGTTTCAATACTTACAGGTGGTTTTGCAGGAATTTTCCTTGGCGAACCTATTTCGGTATTTATGGAAAGTATTGGTAAAATTGTTAATTTTGGTGTTGAACAACAACCAATACTTTGCGGTATTATTGTTTCGGTTGTTATGGGTATTTGTCTTACATTACCTATTTCTTCAGCAGCGATTGGTATGTCTTTAAAACTTTCAGGTTTAGCGGCGGGTGCTGCGGTTGCGGGTTGTTGCGCTAATATGATTGGTTTTGCCGTTGCTTCTTATAGAGAAAACAAATACGGCGGTCTTATTTCACAAGGTATTGGAACTTCAATGCTTCAAATGCCTAATATTGTAAGAAAACCTATAATTTGGTTACCCGCTATTGTAGCTTCAGCTATCACAGGGCCTATTTCTTCAGCTCTTTTAAAAATGCAATCCACAAAAATCGGCGCGGGTATGGGTACGGCAGGTTTAGTTGGACCTTTTGAAACATTTACTGAAATGGTTCGTGTTGGTTTTGACCCTGTTGTTGCTTTGCTTGAAATTGCGGTTGTTCACTTTATTTTGCCTGGTATTATAGCTTTGACAGTATGTGAAGGCCTACGCAAGTTAGGGTTAATTAAAAACGGAGATATGCGACTTTAATGACTAAAAAAGATAAAGTTTTATTAGCTGTAGAAAGATTAGAAAATTTGTATCCTGATGCAATTTGTTCTTTAGATTATAAAGACGCATTTCAGTTGCTTATTGCAACACGCCTTTCGGCACAATGTACTGATAAACGTGTGAATATTGTTACACCACAATTATTTTCCAAGTTTCCAACACCCGAAAAAATGGCAAATGCCGATTTAGAAATGGTAGAAGAACTTATAAAAACTTGTGGACTTTATAAGACAAAGGCAAAAGATTTAATTAGCATTTCAAAGGATATTGTTGAAAAATTTGGCGGTATTGTACCTGATACTATTGAGCAACTTACTACGCTTTCGGGTGTTGGTAGAAAAACCGCAAATTTAGTTTGTGGTGATGTTTACGGAAAACCCGCCGTTGTTACCGATACACATTTTATTAGAATTACAAATCGTTTAGGTTTTGTTAAAACAAAAAATCCTTTGTCGGTGGAAAAAGAAATGAGAAAACTTTTACCGCCTAATAAATCAAACGATTTTTGCCATAGAACAGTTCTTTTTGGTAGAGATGTTTGTATTGCGAGAAATCCAAAATGCGAAAATTGTATCTTAAACGATATATGTCCTAAAATTTTAAAATAGGGGTGACTATATGAGTGAACTTAAAAAAGCGGTTATAATAAACTCTCTTTCTTGTTATGGAAAATCTTCAATAACTGTTGCTTTGCCGATTTTGTCGGCTGCAGAGATTGAAACTACAGTAATTCCAACTGCTCTTTTCTCAACACATACAGGCATCAAAGATTTCGTTTTTACCGATGTAACAAGCGCAATTTTACCAACTGCCGAGCATTTAAATTCTTTGAAGATTCAATTTGATGCTATTGGTCTTGGCTATCTTGCGAATAAAGAGCAAATTCTTGCCGCTTCAAAGGCTATTGATTTACTTTCGAAAGAAAACACAACAGTAGTTATTGACCCTATAATGGGTGAAAACGGAAAATTATATAAGCGTTTTACTAAAACTTTTCCAAAGTATATGTTAGACCTTTGCAAAAAAGCAAATGTTATTACTCCAAATATCACAGAAGCTTGTTTGTTGGCTGATGTTCCATTTAAAGCGGAGTATGACGAGGAATATATTGCCGATTTAGCAATTAAACTATATGAAAAAATCGGCGCAAAGGTTGTTATAACAGGTATTAGTTTTGATGAACGTAAAATTGGTGTTGCGGTGTATGGCGGCGAAACTGTAAAATACGTATTTTGTGATAAAGTTCCTACTTCTTATCACGGTAGTGGTGATATTTTCTCGGCAGGGCTTTTAGCCTCTTTGCTTAATGAAAGAGGATTAAGGGCGGCGGCCGAAATAGCTCAAAACTTTGTTTGTGGTTGCATTAAATCGAGTTTTGAAAATGGTGCTCCTGAAAAATCGGGAATTATTTTCGAAAAGAAACTTAATAACATTAGAAAATATCTTGAAATATAAAAAAATCCCTGTCTTGCGACAGGGATTTTTATTTTTTAAATTTAAATTACGTATCCGCCGTTAATACCTAAAACTTGACCTGTTATGTAGTCGGCGTTTTCACTTGCTAAGAAGTAAATTGCGGCTGCAACTTCATCAGCACTACCAATTCTTGCAAGAGGGATTTCGTTTACAAAATCGGTAATTTCTTCAATGGTTAAATTTGCGTTCATACCGGTTTCAATAAGTCCCGGGGCAATAGCGTTAACAGTTATACCACTTGGAGCTAATTCTTTAGCAAGAGCCTTTGTAAGACCGATAACACCTGCTTTTGCTGCGGAATATGCAACCTCGCACGATGCACCAACCTGACCCCACATTGATGAAATATTAATAATTTTTCCGAACTTTTGGTTTACCATTACAGGAGTTACAGATTTACAGCAGTTAAAAACACCTTTTAAATTGACATCAATAATTTTATCATAATCAATTTCATCAGTTTCGGTTATAAGACCTTGATGAGAAATACCCGCGTTGTTAACAAATACATCAATACTGCCATATTTATATAAAGTTTCTTTAACTAAAATTTCAGTTTCTAAACGATTTGAAACATTAACCTTTTGTGTACTAACCGAAAATCCGTGACTTTGTAAGGAACGGCAGAGTAGGGAAGCGGATTCGTAAGAATTGTTATAACCAATAACAACATTATATCCTTTTTGCGCAAATAAAATTGCTGTAGCAGCTCCTATACCTTTAGATGCACCTGTAATTATTACTGTTTTACTCATTTTTTTCTCCTCAATGGTTTTTTATTAATTATAATATTTAATTTTGCACAACATTCATTATAACATATTTTTTGAAAAAATCAAATAAGTTTTTACAATAAATTGGGTATTAATTATCGACAAATTTGCACATATAGTATTGTTTACATAAAATGTTGACATAATGTTTGTTATTTTTAAAATTACGGTTGACATAATTATATTTTTAGTGTAAAATCATACTTACGATAAGACTTTAAATGAAATTGCCTATTGAAAAAGGCTTTTTTTATGCTCAAAATTTAGTTTACATAATATTAAAACCGCAATATTTTGAGTTTTGTGTTTTTAAAACTGCAAAATATTGTTGGTAATATCTTGTCCTTTGTTTGCATATTATTTTGTAAACGAGGGAGTGATTATTTTGCGCAGAGGAAAAGTTTTAAATCTTAGCCGTTTTAGGTTGAATGAATTTTTGCTTAAAAATGGTTTGTTTACAGTTTTATGTATATTATTTATTGCAGGAATAATTTTAGGCTCTGTCATATGGGACAATACGTCAAATTTAACTAATTTCTCAAGGGATAATTTTACTGACTTTTTAAATAGTAGAAGTCAAAATCAGTTTTTCAGAATTTTTATAGACTCTTTTTTGAGTTCTTTAACAGTTGCCGCAATAATTTTTATATCAGGCAGTTCTATGTTTGGCGTTGTTTTAGTTCCTTCTATTTTAATTTATGAAGGTTTTACATACGGCTCACTTTCGGCATTTGTATATTCACAATATGCTCTAAAAGGTATTGCTTTTAATGCGGTTTTGTTGTTGCCTTTTTCTTGTATTTTAACTTTAACGTTAATCGCTTTGTCGGTTGAATCGGTTAAATTTTCGTTTAGTTTAGGAAAGTTGACTTTGCCTTCTACAGTGCCCCAAAATTTGTTTTTTTCTTTTAAGATTTATTTTTTAAAGTTTATTGTTTTTAGCGTATTTATTTTATTGTCGGCAGTTATTGATGCTCTATTATCGAGCGCTTTTATTTCGAAATTTAATTTTTAAGGAGGTGCAATATGAAAACACAAGTTTTAAATTTTGAGAATTTTCTTACTACTGAAAAAAAGTCTTCTAAAAACACTTTAGATTCTTATATGCGTGACGTTAATCAGTTTTATTTATATTGCATTTCCGAAAAATGCAAGTCTTTTTCATTGATTTCCGCTGATTTTTTAAATAGATATTTTGAAAATTTAAAGGTTAGCGGTAAGTCACAATCAACTGTTACAAGAACAGTTGCGTCATTAAGGTGCTTTTTTAAATATTTAGTTTCGGTCGGCGTTATGAATCAAAACCCGATTACTAAAATCAAATCGCAAAAATGCGAGAAAAAATTACCTGAAGTTTTAGAAGCGGGTGAGATTGTATTACTCCTTTCAAAACCTGATATTTCCGATTTTAAAGGTATTCGCGATAAGGCAATGCTTGAACTTTTATATGCAACCGGAATAAAGGTTTCGGAACTTATTGAACTTTCGTTAAATGATGTTAATTTGCAATTAGGAATTTTACATCTACATAAAGGTAATAAAGAAAGAATTGTTCCAATTTATCCTGGCGCTATAAAAATTTTAAGTAATTATCTTCAAAATGTTAGACCTGTTATTGTTTTAACATCTGACGAGGACAAGCTTTTCACCAATATGAATGGTTGTAAAATGTCGCGTCAAGGTTTTTGGAAAATCATTAAATATTATGCTGAAAAAGCGGGTATTAACAAAGAAATAACTCCTAATACTCTTCGCCATTCTTTTGCGACACACCTTTTGGAAAATGGTGCAAATTTAAAGGATATTAAAGAAATGTTAGGTCATAGTGATATTTCTTCAACACAAATTTATGCGCAGTTTATTAAAAGGAAATATGCTTCGTCTTATTCGAAGTTCCATCCATTTGCAAAATAAACAGAGAAACTAATGCTAAAATGCAAATTGTTTCTCTGTTTTTTTGTTTATAATGGTTGATTATTTTTGTGTAATATGATAATATAAATATAATTATATCTTATAAGGGGTTTTTTGCTTGTCAGATAAACGCGCAATAGGTGTATTTGATTCAGGACTTGGCGGCTTAACAGTTGTAAAAGAATTGATGAAGGTATTACCTAATGAAGATATTGTTTACTTTGGTGATACAGGAAGAGTGCCGTACGGAACACGAAGTAAAGAAACAATTTGTAAATATGCTTTGCAAGATGAAAAGTTTTTGTTAAGTAAAAATGTAAAGCTTATAATTGCTGCTTGTGGAACCGTTTCTTCGGTTGCTTCTGAGACTGCTTTACAGTTACCGGTACCTTTTTTTGAGGTTGTATCTCACGCTTCTAAAGAAGCGGTTAACACAACCGAAAACGGTAAAATTGGTGTTATTGGTACTGCCGCTACAATTAAAAGTAAACAACATAAAAACAATATTTTAAAACTTATGCCAAAAGCACAAGTTACCGATTGCAGTTGCACAATGTTTGTGCCGCTTGTTGAAGAGGGTTGGTATTCCGCTGATGATGTTGTTGTTTTAGAAACTGTTAAAAGGTATTTAAAACCAATCATTGATTCTAATAGTGATACTTTGATTTTAGGGTGTACCCATTATCCTGTTTTAAGCGATGCAATAAAGAAAACATTAGGCGAAAAAGTAAAACTTATAAACGCGGGAACAGCAACTGCTAAAGCTGTTAAAGATTACATTTTGCAAAACGAAATTGAAAATGACAATGAAAATGTTGGCAATTCGAAATTCTTTGTTACCGATAAGCCTGATACTTTCAAAAATTTAGCATCAGTGCTTTTGGGTAAAGAAATTGATGAAGCAAGTATAGAACAGGTGGATATAACCGATTTATGATAAAAGATGTTTTAATTACAGTAGTTGGCGAACAATCGTTTGAAGAACAAAGCGACAAAATCGAACTAATTACCGATGGTAAGTTTGGTATTAAAGATGGGAGTTACTTTATTTCTTATTACGATAATAAATTAACCGATTCGCCATCAACTTCAAAAACCATAATGTTTATAAAAGATAATTCAGTTGTTATTCAACGTAATGGCGATTTTTCAAGTCGTTTGGTTGTAGAAAAAGGAGTTAAAAACGCTTGTCTTTATTCTACACCGCACGGGGACTTGACCTTAAGTATTTTTGGTAAAAAGGTTGAAAGCAATTTAAATGAAAATGGCGGAAGTTTGGATTTAGATTATACTATTGATACAAATTCAAGACTTTTAAGTCAAAATAAAGTTAAAATTTCTATTAGAGAGGTTTAAAATATGTCAATTATAGTTGCAAACGCAAAGGAACAAATTAAAAATATTATAATTGAAGCTGCAAAGGCTTCTATTGCCGATAATTCACTTGAAAGTGCGGAAATTACCGATTTTGCTATTGAAGTTCCTGCAAATAGAACTCACGGTGATTATGCTGTAAACGCTGCTATGGTATGGGCAAGAAGTTTTCATAAGGCGCCACGCCAAATTGCTGAAATTTTAATGCAACACGCAAATTTTAGCGGCAGTTATATTAAATCATTTGAAATTGCCGGTCCTGGATTTATTAATTTATTCTTAAACGATAATTATTACAGTGACATTTTAAAAGATGTTGAAACTAAAGGTGCTGACTACGGCAAGAGTGATTTTGGTAAGGGCAAGAAAATTCTTGTTGAGTTTGTTTCGGCAAATCCTACCGGACCTATGCATATTGGTAATGCACGTGGTGGTGCTTTGGGTGACTGTTTGGCGGCTGTATTAGAAGCGGCAGGTTACTATACCGAGCGTGAATTTTATATTAACGATGCAGGCAACCAAATTAACAAATTTGGTTTGTCACTTGATTTACGTTATTTACAGCTTTATAAAGATGGTATTGAAATGCCTGAAGATTCTTACCACGGTGAAGATATTATTGCTCACGCGAAAGCATTTGCTGAAATTAATGGCGATAGTTTTGTTGAAAAAAGTGAAGAAGAAAGACGTAAGGCTTTAGTTGAATTTGCTTTACCTAAAAACATTCAAGGTTTAGAGCAAGATTTAGCAAAATATAGAATTAAGTATGATACTTGGTTTAAAGAGAGCACTTTACATAACAATGGTGAAGCTGCAAGAATTATTGAGCTATTAAAGCAAAGTGGTTACACATACGAAGAAGAAGGCGCTTTGTGGTTTAAGGCTACCGAATTTGGTTGCGATAAGGACTTTGTTTTAGTTCGTGCAAATGGTTTCCCAACCTATGTTGTGCCTGATATTGCTTACCACTATAATAAACTTGAAATTCGTAAGTTTGATAAAGCGATTGATATTTTGGGTGCGGATCACCACGGTTATGTACCTCGTTTAAAGGCGGCTTTAACTGCTTTGGGTGTGGATGCTGACCGTCTTGACGTTGTTTTAATGCAAATGGTTCGCCTTGTTAAAGAAGGTGAAGTAATTAAGGCTTCTAAACGTTCGGGTAAAGCTATTACACTTGTAACTTTACTTGATGAAGTTCCGATTGATGCTGCAAGATTTTTCTTTAATCTTCGCGAACCTAATAGCCATTTTGACTTTGATTTGGATTTAGCAGTTAACGAATCAAACAGTAACCCTGTTTATTATGTTCAATATGCTTATGCGAGAATTTGCAGTATTATTAGAAACCTTGAAGCAGAGGGTATTTTAAACCGCAAATGTACTGATGATGAATTGAATTTATTGGTATTACCTGAAGAAAAAGAATTAATTCTTCATATTGCGGCTTTAACCGATGAAATTATTCTTTCGGCAAAAACTTACGACCCGGCAAGAATTACACACTATGTTCAAGAACTTGCGACAAAATTCCATAAGTTCTATTCGGCTTGTAGGGTAAAGGGCGAAGATGAAGGCTTAATGCAAGCGAGACTTACTCTTTGCAAAGCAACCGCAACTGTAATTAAGAATTTATTAACGCTTATGAAGATTGAAGCGCCTGAAAAAATGTAAGTGGTGATTAAAATGAAAAACAAAAAGCTTAACCTTACAATGATTATGGACCTTTATGAGCTAACAATGGCGAACGGCATTTTTGATAGCGATATGAAGGATACAATAACATATTTTGATATGTTCTTCCGCCGTGTGCCTGATAAGGGCGGCTACGCTATTATGGCAGGTCTTAAACAGGTTATTGAGTATATTGAGGATTTACATTTTTCTGATGAAGATATCGCTTATTTAAAAGGATTAAATTTATTTTCTGAAGAATTTATTGACTATTTGAAGGACTTTAAGTTTTGCTGTGATGTTTGGGCTATCCCTGAAGGAACAGTTATATTCCCACAAGAACCTATTCTTACAGTGCGCGGTCCTGCAATGCAAGCATTGATGCTTGAAACTATGATTCTTTTAACAATTAACCATCAATCATTAATTGCTACAAAGGCTAATAGAATTGTTCGTTCAGCAGAGGGAAGACCCGTTATGGAATTTGGTGCTCGTCGTGCTCATGGTTATGGTGCGGCATATTATGGCGCCCGTGCTGCTGTAATTGGCGGTTGTACAGGTACTTCTTGTTTACTTACCGCTAAGGATTACGAAGTTAAAGTTTCTGGTACTATGGCTCATAGTTGGGTGCAACTATTTTCTGATGAATATACCGCATTTAAAACTTATGCCCAAAAGTATCCCGACAGTTGTATGTTATTGGTTGATACTTATAATGTTTTGAAGTCGGGTATTCCAAATGCAATTAAGGTGTTTGACGAAGTTTTAAAACCATTAGGCAAGCGCCCTGTTGGTATTCGAATTGATAGCGGTGACATTACCTATATTTCTAAAAAAGCAAGAAAGATGCTTGATGATGCGGGTTATCCTGACTGCAAAATTTGCGTTTCTAACTCATTAGATGAGTATTTAATTCGTGATATGATTTTCCAAGGTGCTAAAGTTGATACTTTTGGCGTTGGTGAACGTTTAATAACTGCTTCAAGCGAGGCAGTTTTCGGCGGTGTTTATAAATTATCCGCTGTTGAATCAAACGGTAAAGTAATTCCTAAAATTAAAATTAGTGAAAACGATGCTAAAATTACAATTCCGGGAGTTAAAATTCCTTGGCGACTATATGACCGTGATACTAACAAAGCAATCGCTGATGTTATTACACTTAACGATGAGTTTATTGATTCTTCTGAACCTTATGAAATTTTCCACCCAGTTCATACTTGGAAACGTAAGGTTGTAACAAACTTTGTTGCTAAAAAATTGCAAGTAAGAGTTTTCAATAAAGGAAAACTTGTTTACGAATGTCCATCTGTTAAGGAAATTTCTGACTTTAGAAAAGAGCAGGTTGACTCTATGTGGGACGAAGTTAAACGTTTTGAAAATCCGCATACTTACTATGTCGATCTTTCCGAAAAACTTTGGAACACAAGAAATGAATTAATAAATTCCTTTTCTTAAAACTGCAATAGGAAGTGATTTTTATGAAAAAAATAATTGCGTTATCTTTATGCTTAATGATTATGTTTACTTTTTGTGCTTGTAAAAAGAACGAAAAAAGTAGTGCAACTATAGATATTGAATATTACGCTAATTTAGGTAAGATGCCTGAGATTGAATTTTCTTTAGGTTCCGACCCTAAAACCGTTAAAGAAAAATTAGAAGAAAATTATGATAAGTATTTAGAATCCGAAAAGGATAATGAAAATCATAATCATGATCATGATTCAACGGCCATTACTTTTAACGAAATTGAAGGCAAAAAGAATGTGCTTTTAAATAATGGTGTCACTTCTTACTATTATGTTAAAGCAAAGAAAGATGATGGTATTGCTTACATTGTAAATATGGATAAATCTTTTGATTTCGAAATAGGAACTTCAATTATTGATGTAAAAAAAGCATTGGGCGATACAAAATATAACGAAACTGAAGTGACCGAAGAAAACGCTTTCTTTGCAACTGCGGTAACTGATGGTACACTTTTAGAAATAGTTAGCGGAGATGTTGTTACCTTGTTTGTTTTCCAAGACAACGAACTTTATGCTACCGCTATGTATAATAAAAAAGTTTGGAATTAAGGAGTAAAAAATGTTGTCTCAAGCACAAGGGATAACTGCCGCAATGCCTGTTTTGGCTTTGCGCGGTTTGGTGATTTTCCCTAAAACATTAGCATCTTTTGACGTTGGCAGAAAAAAATCTGCTAATGCGCTAAAATATGCTATGGATAATGATAGATTAGTTTATGTTGTAACACAAAAGGATGCTTTTGTTGATGACCCGATTGACAGTGACCTTTATTCAATTGGTTGTGTTGTTAAAGTAAAACAGGTTTTAAAGGTTTCTGACTCGGTTACTAAAGTTTTAGTAGAGGGTTTGTATCGCGCTAAACATTATAATTTTAATTCAAGTGAAGAAATTGCAACTGCAACGGTTGAAAAATGCGAGGATAAACCAACTAATAATCGCGAAATTTATATTGAGTCACTCTTGCGAAGGGTAAGAACTCAACTTGAAAAATATGCTCGCGTTTGTCCGGGGCTTACTCCCGATGTTGCAATTAATGTTGAAAGCAATGATGATTTAGGTTTTGTAGCCGATTATATTGCTTTTAGTATTCCTGCTCCTTTTGATGATAAGCAATATGTATTAGAGCAACTCTCACCCGTAAAACGCGCTAAAATTCTTTTAGAATTGCTTGAAAAAGAGCGCGAAATAGGGGAGATTGACCGTAAAATTAACGAAAAAACAAAGTTTGCTATTGATGAAAACCAAAAAGAATATTATCTTCGCGAACAAATGAAGGTAATCAGTAACGAACTTTATGGTGATGAAGCGGCAGATGAAATTGAAGAATATCGTACTAAAATTAAAGCATTATCTGCTGATGAATCGGTTAAAGAAACTTTAATTTCTCACGTTAATAAACTTGCAAAAATGCCTAACGGTTCTCACGAAGGCACGGTTGAACGCAATTATCTTGATACTTGTATTTCAATGCCTTGGAATTCTTATACCAATACTGCTACCAATATAAACAAGGCTTCTAAAATTCTTGAACGCGATATTTTTGGTATGCAAAAGGTTAAAGAAAGAATTTTAGAGTTATTGTCAGTTTATGCTTTATCACCTGATATTAAAGGTCAAATAATTTGTTTAGTAGGCCCTCCCGGTGTTGGTAAAACCTCTATTGGTAAAACTATTGCTGAGTGTATGGGTAGAAGATTTGCGCGTGTTTCTTTGGGCGGCGTTCATGATGAAGCTGAAATTAGGGGACACCGTAAAACATATATCGGCGCTATGCCCGGTAAAATTGCTACTGCTTTAAAAAATTCAGGCAGTGGTAATCCTCTAATTTTATTTGATGAGATTGATAAATTGGGCAACGATTATAAAGGTGACCCTGCTTCTGCTATGTTAGAAGTATTAGACCCTGAACAAAATAATTCGTTTGTTGACCATTATATTGAAATGCCACTCGATTTAAGTCGCGCTGTATTTATTGCAACTGCAAATACTACTTCAACTATCCCAGCGCCATTACTTGATAGAATGGAAGTAATTGAGATTTCAAGTTACACAAGGGAAGAAAAGTTTAGTATTGCTAAAAAGCATTTAATACCAAAACAATTACTGGCACACGGACTTACTTCAAAACAATTAAAAATAAGCGATGACGCAATTTATTCTTTAATAGATTTTTATACCCGAGAAGCAGGTGTTAGAAAACTTGAAAGAACTATTGCTTCAATTTGTAGAAAATCCGCAAAAATTATTGTTTCAAATAATAAGTCAAAGGTTTTTGTTAATAACAAGATGGTTTCAGAAATGCTTGGTAAGCACAAGTATAAACCTGAAGCAATTTTGCCTTGTGACGAAGTTGGTATAATTAATGGATTGGCTTGGACTTCGGTTGGCGGCGAAATTATGCAGTTAGAAGTTTCAACAATGCAAGGCACAGGTAAAATCGAACTTACAGGTAGTCTTGGCGAAGTTATGAAAGAATCGGCAAAAACTGCGGTAAGTTTTGTTAGGGCAAATGCTGAAAAGTTAGGTATTGACCCAATGTTTTATAAAAATACCGATATTCATATTCACGCAACCGAAGCTGCTGTTCCAAAAGATGGTCCTTCGGCGGGTGTTACTATAACTACTGCGCTTGTTTCGGCGTTGACTAATAAAAAAATCAAGCGCGACATCGCTATGACCGGCGAAATTTCCTTGCGCGGTAGAGTACTTGCTATTGGTGGTTTAAAAGAAAAAACAATGGCTGCTTACACTGCGGGCGTTAAAACTGTGTTTATACCAAAGGAAAATGTGCCTGATATTGATGAAATAGATGAAAAAGTCAAGGAAAATGTAAAAATTATTCCTGTAAGCAATATTGATGAAATATTCAAGTTTGCTTTTGCTGATTCTAACAGTAAAGAGATTAATATCTTTACTGATAGGACATTCTCTAAAACTTCAGTAGAAACTGTAAGTTAGTAAGGGTGAAATTATTATGAATTATAACAATGCGCAATTTGAAAAAGCGTTTGCAAAGTTTTCTCAATTAGAAGTTTCGGATTTACCCGAAATTTGTTTTTGCGGTCGTTCTAATGTTGGAAAATCTTCTTTAATAAACAAGATTTTAGGTAGAAAATCTATTGCAAGGGTTAGTTCAAAACCGGGTAAAACTATTACTATAAATTTTTATAAAGTTGATAGTTTTCGTTTGGTTGATTTACCGGGTTATGGTTATGCTAAGGTTAGTTTTTCCGAAAGGGAGCGTTGGAGCGAACTAATGGAAGGGTACTTTAAATCAAACCGTAATATAAAGATGGCTTTTCAGTTAATCGATATGAGACATCCTGCAACCGATTTTGATTTATCAATGCTTGACTTTTTAAGTCAAATGGGAATTCCTTATACTGTTGTACTTACAAAGTCGGATAAATTAAATAAATCAGAAACCGAAAAGCGTTTGTCGCTTATAAGCCAAGAATTAGGTGAATTCGCTGATAATACACAAATTATTCCATTTTCGGTAAACAATTCAAATTCTTCCGAAATTTTACGCAAAATAATAGAGAATTCGTTAGCTTAAAATTGTTGACATTTTAAATTTTAAATGTTATAATTTACTTTGGTAAAGGCTATGATGAAGAGAAGTAACTTTTTTGATTTTTTTAGAGAGCCGTTGTTGGTGGAAATGCGGTAAATAGAAAAAGCGAATAACACTTCGGAGCTGCAATCTGAAAAACTTTTTGTTTAGTAGGTGCGCCGTTTATGTTGCGTTAAAACATTTACGACTGTCAGGTTGGAAAAGTGACCTTTTTATAAGGTAATTTAGGTGGCACCGCGGATAATGCGTCTATTCGTCCTAATTTTTTAGGACTAATAGGCGCTATTTTTGTATATATGGAGTGTAAGTATATGAAACATATTGATATTGCTGAAATTTTTGAAAATAAGCAACTTATTGACAGTAATGTAACCGTTTGCGGTTGGGTTAGAACTTCAAGAGATTCTAAAAATATGGCTTTTATTGAACTTAATGACGGTACAACCTTAAAACATCTTCAAATTGTTATTGATAAAGCCGTAATTTCTGAAATTTCTGATTTTATGAAATTAGGTACTGCTTTAAAAGTTGAAGGTACATTGGTGAATTCAGCCGTTGCAGTTGATTCGGTTGAAATTAATGCCGAAAATATTTCAGTTTTAGGCGACTGCCCACTTGATTATCCTTTACAAAAGAAACGTCACACTTTGGAATATTTAAGAACTATACCTCATTTAAGAGTTAGAACCAATACTTTCAACGCTGTGTTTAGAGTTCGTTCTGTAATTTCTGCTTGTATTCACGAGTTTTTCCAAAAAAACCGTTTTGTATATGTTAACCCACCTCTAATCACTGCAAGTGACTGTGAGGGTGCAGGTGAAATGTTCAAAGTAACTACTATCGGTTACAGTAACGATTATAAAACCGAAGAAGATTATTATGCTGATGATTTCTTTGGTAAACGCGCCGCATTAAGTGTTTCGGCTCAACTCGAAGGTGAAGTTGCGGCTATGGCACTCGGTAAAATTTATACATTCGGTCCTTCTTTCCGTGCGGAAAAGAGTAATACTCCTCGTCACGTTGCGGAATTTTGGCATGTTGAACCTGAAGTTGCTTTTGCTGAACTTCCTGACATTATTGAAATTGCTGAAGACTTAATTAAGCATATTATTAGAACTGTTGTTAAAAAATGTCCTAATGAATTAAAATTCTTTGATAATCACTTTGAAAAAGGCTTAATTGAAAAATTAGAAAACGTTTTAAATAACGATTTTGCAATTATGACATATACCGAAGCGATCGATATTCTTAAAAATTCAGGTAAAGAGTTCCAATATCCTGTTGAATGGGGCTGCGACCTTCAAACCGAACACGAACGTTATATTTCCGAAGAAGTTTGTAAACGTCCTGTATTTTTAACTAATTATCCAAAAGAAATCAAGTCATTCTATATGAAGCAAAACGATGATGGTAAAACTGTTGCTGCAACCGACCTTTTAGTTCCCGGTGTTGGTGAAATTATTGGTTGTAGTGAACGTGAAGCTAATTTAGAAAAACTTTTAGATGCTATGAAGGTTCGCGGTATGAACTTAGAAGATTACGAACATTATATTTCACTTCGTAAGTTTGGTTCTGTTCCACACAGTGGTTTTGGTTTAGGTCTTGAAAGAATAATTATGTATGTTACCGGTGTTCAAAACATTAGAGACGTTATTCTTTACCCACGTACTGTTGGAAATATTACTTAATGAAAGGTAAGTTAAATTTGTATACATCAAAATTAAATGAATTTGATACACAAAATGCAATAGCACTTGTTAAAGATAGATTTGCTTATTATTTGTGTAAGGAATTAACACTTTCTCGTGTTTCAGCGCCACTTTTTGTAAAACAAAATAGCGGACTTAATGATGATTTAAATGGCGTTGAAAGACCTGTTTCGTTCGATATTCTTGAAACAGGGGAGATTGCTGAAGTTGTTCATAGTTTAGCTAAATGGAAAAGAATGGCGTTGTTGAAATATGGTTTTCCAACCCATACAGGACTTTATACGGATATGAACGCTATTCGCCGCGATGAAGAATGTGATGCTATTCATTCGATATACGTTGATCAATGGGATTGGGAAAAAATCATTACAAACGAAGATAGAACAGAAGAATATTTAAAAACTACTGTTGAAAAGATATATTCCGCTGTTTTAAATACGGCTAAAGAGGTTGAAGCAAAATATAATTCGCTTGACTGTTATTTGCCGGAAAAAATTAGTTTTGTTACTACATATGAACTTGAAGAAAGATATCCAGATTTAACACCAAAACAACGTGAATATGAAGCCGCTAAAGAATATGGCGCTGTTTTCATTATGAAAATTGGCGGTAGACTTAAAAATGGTCAAAAGCACGACGGTAGAGCTCCTGACTATGATGATTGGAACTTAAACGGCGATATTCTTCTTTATAATCGCGTTTTAGACATTCCGTTTGAAATATCGTCAATGGGTATTCGTGTTGATAGAAACAGCCTTATAGAGCAATTAAAAGCCGAAAATAAAGAAGAAAGATTAAAGTTTGAATTCCATAAACTTTTGGTTTCGGGTGATTTGCCACTAACAATCGGTGGCGGTATTGGTCAATCAAGACTTTGTATGTATTTGTTACATAAAGCCCACGTTGGTGAGGTACAAGTTTCAATTTGGCCACAAAAAGAAATTATGAAGTGTAAAAAATTAGGAATTAATCTTTTATAAATAGATTTTTAAAATTAGGAAGGAAATATTATGAGATATAAAATTTCAACAGCCATAACTTTTATAATTTTCGATTTTCTTTTTGCATTTCTTTCATTATTAGCAACAATTTTAATAAAAAGCGGAGAAATTGTTTTAAATACATTTAATATGACAACATTTTCTTTAGTTGCTTTGCCATTTATAGTATTCGTTGCGTTTTATATTTTCAAAATTTATAATATTTTGTGGCGCTTTTTTAACCTTAATGAAGCTATTAGAATGTTTTTTGCTTCTTTAATCTCTGTTGGTGCATTATATATTTGTCAAAGAGCTGTTTTTCGTAATTGTTTTAGCTTTGATACTTTAATTTTATTTGTGGCAATTTTTGATGTTTGTATTATTGCCGAAAGATATTTCTATAAAAACATTATTTATAAGCGAAAGGCTATGAATAAAGAAAATGCAGATTCGGAATTAAGTGGCAATATAATGATAATTGGCGCGGGTAGTGCAGGCGAAACAATAATTAATGAATTTGCAAACAACAAAATTTATCGTAATTGTAAAATCAAATGCGTAATTGATGATGATATTTCTAAAATAGGTATGTATATTTCGGGTATACGCATTGTAGGTGGTCGTGATAGTATTATTGAAGCGGCCGAAAAATACGATATTTCTACTATTGTTTTTGCAATTCCTGCAGTTTCCAATGTTCAAAAGTCAGAAATACTTAATATTTGTCAAAAAACAAAATGCAAATTAAAAATAGTTCCATCGGTTTGTTCTTTAGAGAATTTTGGCGAAATTTCTTCAAAAATCCGTAAAGTTGAAATTGAAGACTTGCTCGGTCGTGATCCTATTGATATAGCTGCTAATCAATCAATGGGCTATGTAACAGGAAAGGTTGTTTTAGTTACAGGTGGCGGCGGAACAATTGGTAGCGAACTTTGTCGACAAATTTCTGTTCACAAGCCAAAACAATTAATAATTTTTGATATTTATGAAAATAACGCTTATGAAATTCAAAATGAATTAAAAAGAAATTTCCCTGAACTTAATCTTGAAACATTAATTGGTTCTGTTAGAGATAGTAAGCGTATGGATTATATCTTCAGAACATATAAACCCGAAATTGTATATCATGCGGCTGCTCATAAACACGTTCCATTGATGGAAGACAGTCCTAACGAAACTGTTAAAAATAATGTTTTTGGTACATTTAAAACTGCTGAATGCGCTGATAGATATGGTGTAGAAAAGTTCGTTTTAATCTCTACTGATAAAGCGGTAAACCCAACAAATATTATGGGCGCTTCAAAGCGTATTTGCGAAATGATTGTTCAGTATTTTAATACAAAATCTGAAACTGAGTTTGTTGCGGTTAGATTTGGTAACGTTTTAGGTTCTAATGGTAGTGTTATCCCACTTTTCAAAAAACAAATTGAAGAGGGTGGACCTGTTACCGTAACTTCACCTAATATTATTCGTTATTTTATGACCATTCCTGAGGCAGTTTCTCTTGTTTTACAAGCAGGTGCTTCTGCTAAGGGCGGCGAAATATTTGTTCTTGATATGGGTGCGCCAGTTAAAATTTTAGACCTTGCTGAAAATTTGATTAGACTTTCGGGTTTTGTTCCTTATAAGGACATTCAAATTGTATTTACTGGTCTTAGACCCGGTGAAAAACTTTATGAAGAACTTTTAATGTCTGAAGAAGGATTGAAATCAACCGATAATGAACTTATATTTATCGGTCGACCTATTGATTTTGATGAAAAATTACTTATTGATTCATTAAAGAAGATGAAAAACAATATGTATGATGAGTCATATGATATTAGAAGTTTAGTTAAAAAAATCGTTCCTACATATCAATATTCTAAAAATGATGATGTTTTGGTTAAATAATTTGCTAAATTTTAAAAAAAGTATTGATTTTTTGTAAAATTTATGATAATATATCTTGTACGTGAGTAAATGATAGGAGGTGTCAGGATGCCAAACATTAAATCTGCTAAAAAACGTGTACTTGTTAGCAAAGCAAATTATGAAGCTAATAAGGCTTATCGTTCTGCATTAAGAACTGCAATTAAAAAGGCTGACGCTGCTATCGATGCAAAGTCTGATGATATGTCTGCAGTTGTAACCGCTGCTGTTAAGAAAATTGACCAAGCAGCTGCTAAAGGTATTATCCACAAGAATAATGCTGCAAGAAAGAAATCTTCATTGGTAGTTCGTTGCAATAAAGTTAACGCATAATTTTAAAGCGCCGTTTTTAAAACGGCGCTTTGTTATTTAATTTAAAACCCGCAAGTTTTAACTTGCGGGTTTATTTTAATTGCTTAAATAATATTTAACTAAAGATTGCAATAAAGTATCGCGGTCAATTCTTCTAATTAAATTTCTTGCGTTGTTATGAGTTGTTATATAGGTCGGGTCTTCCGAAAGGATATAGCCAACGATTTGGTTAATGGGATTATAACCCTTTTCTTTTAAAGAATCATAAACTGAAACTAAAATATTTCTAATTTCTTGCTCGGCTTGATCACCGATTGAAAATGTCATAGTTCTATCATTCATATATAACACCTCTTTTTATTGTATATAAACTATTGTATACTGAAATTTATAAAAATTCAAGTATTATTTTCTAAGTTCAGCGCCAACTGCTTCAAGTTTTTGAATGATTTTAGCATTTACTTCATCAATTTGACTTTCAGTAAGAGTTGAATCATTAGAACGTAAGAAAACGCTGTAGGCTACGCTCTTTTTGCCCTCAGGAATTTGAGAACCGGTGTAAACATCAAACAACTCAGCGCGTTCTAAAAGCCTTCCTGCACCGCTTGAGATAGCTTTTTCAAGAATTGCTACAGGAATGTCCTTATCGCAAAGGAAAGCATAGTCACGTTCAACAGCAGGGAATTTAGGCAATGGCTTGTAGATTGTTTTCTTTTTCTTTATTGCAAGTAAAACTTCAAGTTTAATTTCAGCAACATAAACTTTTGTGTCAATACCGTAACTTTCGGCAACTGCGGGGTGTAATTCACCTAAAACAGCACATTCGTTGTTGTTAACCTTTAAAAGTGCTTGTCTTCCTGGGTGAAGATAAGGTTCAGTGCTTCTTTCATATTCAGTATGAGCGTTAAATAATTTTGCTATTGCTTCTATTATACCCTTTAATGTGAAGAAATCTTCATCATTACCGTAAATACCGATACTCATTGTTGGGATTTCCTCGGGTTGTTCAGTCAGCGGTAAAGATTTTGGTATAAAGCGTTTGCTGATTTCAAAAAATCTGCCTTCGGGGATTTTTTTGTTTATGTTACTTGCAAGTACAGTTAAAAGACTTGTAGTAAGTTGAGTGCGCATTGTTGAATATTCATCACCCAATGGGTTAAGAATTTTAATTTGATTTCTTCTTGAGTCGTTTTCATCTAAAAGAAGAGTATCAATAGCTTTTGAAGCGATAAATGAATAGGTAGCGATTTCAAAAGCGCCCAAACCTAACATTAATTGCTTAATCTTGTCAGTAATAATTCTTTCAGGAAGTTTCTTACCGCGTACAACTTCACCCTTCATAGCAGTACCAACAATATGGTCATAACCGTATATACGCATAACTTCTTCGGCCAAATCGGCTCTACCTTCAATGTCGTCACGAATTGAAGGAACTTTTGTTGTGAGCATATTACCTTGGATAGTAGTTTCAAGTCCTAAACGGTTTAAGATATTAACAATAGTTTCATTATCTATTTTAACACCTAATAATTCTAAAATACTATCAGTAGTAACATTTAAAATTTTATCTTCAGGTAATCCGATATTGCAGTCAATAGCACCATCAATAATATCACCGGCATCAAGGTCAGAAATAAGTTGTAAAGCACGTTCCATAGCATATTCAACGTTAACAATGTCAACGCCGCGCTCAAAACGGCCACTCGCTTCGGTTCTAATACCTAACGCTCTACCTGTGTGTCTTACGTTATCGCGGCGGAATTTAGCGGATTCTAAGAATAAATCTTTAGTATCATTCTCAATTTCGCTTTCTTTACCGCCCATAATACCTGCAAGGCAAGAAGGTTTTTCGCCATCGGCAATAACTAACATGTCGCTTGAAAGATTATAGTCTTTACCATCAAGAGTAGTAATTTTTTCGCCATCTTTTGCGTTGCGAACAATGATTTTCTTATCGGCTAAATCGTTGTAGTTAAACGCGTGCATAGGTTGACCTGTTTCAAGCATTACAAAGTTTGTAATGTCAACAATGTTATTAATTGGTCGCATACCTGATGCTATAAGGGATTTTTGCATCCAGTCAGGTGATTCTTTAATTCTAAGATTTTTAACAACTCTACCGATGTAGCGAGGGCATAAGTCATAATTTTTAACTTCAATGCCAACATAATTGTTAATATCATCACCAACAGTTTTGTATGTTGGTTTTGGTGCTTTGAATTCGGTTTCTAAAACAACGCCGATTTCTTTTGCAACACCTAAGAAACAGTTACAATCAGGGCGGTTTGCAGTAATTTTAAAGTCGATAATATAATCATCAAGACCTAAAACTTCGCGCATATCTGTACCGATTTTTTCAGTATCTTTTAAAATTAAAATACCGTTAACAGAAGCGCCTTTGTAATCGGCTTCAGTGATGCAAAGTTCTTCACCTGAACAAAGCATACCGTTTGAATCAACGCCACGGAGTTTACCTTTTACAATGTGCATACCGTTTGGCAAATAACTGTCATCCAAAGCAGCAGGAACAAGGTCACCTTCTTTAATATTTTGAGCGCCTGTTACAATTTGAACTAATTCTTCTTTACCAATGTTCATTTGGCAAATTTGTAAATGGTCGCTATTTTCGTGTGGTGTGATTTTTTCAATCTTTGCAACTACAACATTAACAAGATTTTCACCTTGTTTTTCAATGCTTTCAACTTCAAAACCTGCCATAACCATTTTATTGCAAAGTTCTTCAACTGGAACGTTTATATCAACATAATATTTTAAAGTTTTAAGTGAAATTTTCATAAATAACCCTCCTTAAAATTGGTCTAAGAAGCGCTTATCATTTTCAAATAATAAACGAATGTCACTAATCTTATAACGTGTAGTTGTAAGTCTGTCAAGACCGATACCAAACGCAAAACCTGAATATTCTTCAGGGTCGATACCGCAACTGCGAAGCACGTTAGGATGAACCATACCCGCGCCTAAAATTTCAATCCAACCGCTACCTTTACAAACGCGACAACCTTTACCACCGCATTCTGAACAAGAAACATCAACTTCTACTGAAGGTTCTGTAAAGGGGAAGAATGAAGGACGGAATTTTACTTTTGTATCACTTCCGTAAATTTCGTGAGCAAATTCTTCTAAAATACCTTTAAGGTCACACATAGTGATACCTTTATCTACAACAAGACCTTCGATTTGGTGGAAAACAGGTGAGTGAGTTGCATCAACTTCATCAGCACGGAAAACTCTACCCGGACAAATTACACGAATAGGAGGTTTTCTTGTTTCCATTGTTCTTATTTGCGCAGCAGAAGTTTGTGTGCGAAGAAGAATGTTGTTTGCTAAATAGAATGTGTCTTGCATGTCACGTGCAGGGTGGTCAGCAGGAACGTTTAAACATTCAAAATTATAATGGTCGGTTTCAACTTCGGGTCCATCAACAACATCAAATCCCATAGAAGTGAAGATGTTAATCATATCGTCAAGCACAGTGTTAAGAGGGTGAAGTTTACCTTTTTTAACCTCTTTTGCAGGCATTGTAATATCAATAGTTTCTTCTAAAAGTTTTTCTTCTAATGCTTTTTGTTTAAGTTCCTGTGATTTTTGGGTAATTAAACTTTCAACCTCACCCTTTGCTTGGTTAACAAGTTGCCCCATAATAGGTCTTTCTTCAGGGGAGAGTGAGCCCATTTGTTTTAAGAGAACCGTTAATTCACCCTTTTTACCAAGATATTTTACGCGTAATGCTTCAATTTCAGTTTCAGAAGCACATTCGGCAATCATAGCTTTAGCTTGTATTGTAATGTTTTCAAGCTGTTGTTTCATAAGATAACCTCCAATAAAAAAATAAACCCCGTCCTAAACAGGACGGAGTAAAATTCAAACTCCGCGGTACCACCCGCATTTTCGCTCAAAGAGCAAACACTCTTGCAATCTATAACGGGATTTCCCGTCAGCACCTACTAAAAGTTCAGCGCCGCAGCTCAAAAGGGAACTTCAGAAGATCTCACACATATATTCGCTTTCAGCCAAGGCGAACACTCTCTAAATGGTGAAGAAAAACTTACTTTTCTTTATCATCGCTTTTTACCAAGATATTGTAACATTAATATTAGAAATTTGCAAGTCTTTTTTTGAAATTTAAAAAATTCTTGACATATTACTAATCAAAATGTATTATTAAATAAAGGCAATGATAAGGAAAAGTAATAAGCATATTGTTTTTTAGAGATAAGGCGGTTGGTGTAAGCCTTAAACAATAGTTTGTGAAAGCTACCTTTGAGCTACTCCTGAAAAGGAAGTCGTACAGTCTGCGTTAAAGATTTCGAGTGCAGAAAAGAAATTTTCTGAATTTAGGTGGTAACACGGATTTTTATTCGCCCTAAACCTTTGGTTTGGGGCGTTATTTTTTATAAGGAGTTTTTAATATGAAATATGAAATTTTAAAACTTTTATCAAAAAATGCTCGTTATACTAACGAAGAAATTGCAACAATGCTTGCGTGTGATGAAAGCGTAGTTGCAACATCTATTAAAGAATTAGAAAAAGATGGTTTGCTTAGAGGATACAAAGCCGTTGTTGACTGGGAAAAGTTTGACAGTGCTTTTGTTTCAGCTATCGTTGAATTAAACGTTGTTCCAAAAGCCGGTCTTGGTTTTGAAGAAGTTGCTGAACAAATTATGAAATACCGTGAAGTTGAGTCTGTATACTTAATGTCAGGTGTATATGACCTTAATGTTGTTGTTAAAGGTAAAACCTTGCAAGATGTTGCGAGATTTGTTGCTAAAGAACTTGCAACTATTGATTCGGTAACATCAACAACAACCCATTTTGTAATGCGCCGTTATAAAGAAATGGATGTAGAACTAATTAAAGGCGAAGATGATGATAGGGAGCAGTTTTTAATATGATTGACTACGGTAAATTATTAAATAAAACCGTAACCGATATTAAACCATCTGGAATTAGAAAGTTTTTTGATATTGCTGCAACTATGGAAAATGTTATTTCTTTAGGTGTTGGCGAACCTGATTTTCAAACCCCTTGGCAAATCAGAAAAGCAGGTATTGAATCGCTTCAAAGTGGTAAAACAAAATATAGTTCTAATAGTGGTTTAATTAAGTTGCGTGAAGAAATTTCGGATTATACAAAGCGAAAACTATCACTCCACTATGATCCTGAAACTGAAATTTTAGTTACGGTTGGCGGCAGTGAGGCTATTGATGCTTGTATACGTGCTGTTGTTGAATTGGGTGACGAGGTAATTATTCCGCAACCAAGTTATGTTTGTTACGAACCGATGACACGTTTAGCAGGCGGTAAACCCGTTATTATTAATACAAAGGCGGAAAATGACTTTAAGGTAACACCTGAAGAACTAAAGGAAGCCTTAACCGAACGTACTAAAATTTTAATTTTACCTTATCCTTGTAATCCTACAGGCGCAATTATGGAAAAAGAAGACCTTGAAAAAATTGCCGAGGTTTTAAAGGATACAAATGTTTTAGTATTATCAGATGAAATTTATGCTGAACTTACTTTTTCGGATAATAAGCATATATCACCCGCAAATATTCAAGGTTTAAAACAACGTACAGTAATTGTAAGCGGTTTTTCAAAAGCGTTTTCTATGACAGGTTGGCGTTTGGGTTATGCACTTGGTCCAAAAGAAATTTTAAGCCAAATCACAAAAATTCATCAGTATGCAATAATGTGCGCACCGACAACATCACAATATGCTGCTATTGAGGCTCTAAAGAACTGTGACGAAGATGTTGAAAGAATGGTTAAGGAATATAATCGCCGCCGTAGAATGATGGTAGATGGGTTTAATAAAATTGGTCTTGAATGTCGCGAACCAAAAGGCGCATTTTATGCTTTTCCGTCAATTAAATCAACCGGTATGACAAGTGAAGAATTTTGCGAAAAATTATTATATTCAAAAAATGTTGCTGTTGTTCCGGGCACTGCGTTTGGTGACAGTGGGGAAGGTTTTATACGTGCTTCATATTGTTATTCGGTAGAGCATATAAAAGAGGCGATTGATAGAATCGGCGAATTTTTAAATGAATTAAAATAATAAAAAACATCTCAAGGATTTTCCTTGAGATGTTTTATTATTAAACTAAAACAAGAGTAAAGGCATTTACTATAGCAAAAGGTATAATATTTAATATGGTTTCGAGGTTTTTGATGTAAGATTCAAGTTTTCCGATAATACCTACACCGGATTTTTTAAACAAATAATAATCAATTTTTTCAAATAATTTGGTAGGAACTTCTTCTTTTTCATAGTAGTTTTTGTTATCTGTATTTACATTTTCTTCTACCGATTCAGGTTTTTGTTCCTCAACTAATTTGTCAGTAAAATCTGATTCAGGAACTGTTGCGTCAAATTTGTTATCAATATTTTCATCAGTTGTTTGTTTATATGTGAATTTTACAGAATCGGTAACTACTGAACAATTTTTACAGTGACGCGACATAACGCCATCTTCGGTTTTTGTTGCGGGAATGTCTATTGTCCAATCTTTTTCAAAAGAGTGACCTGTTGGGGCTAATTCGCGATTTTGAATGTGACCGCAAAACTCACAAAATCTTTGTTCTATACCTTCTTTTTCACAAGAGGGAAGACCAGTTGTTTGCCACTCGGTATAATTTTTGTGTGGGCAGTTATTACCATTATATTTAACTTCAACCTTGCCGAGATTATCTAATGGGATTATTTTGTCTTCATTAGTGTTTGAAAAATCACCTTTTTTGGATTGAATTCTAATCGCGTAAGAGCCCATCTTAGCATCTTCTTTAATTTTAAATTTAAGGCTTATAATTCTACCATCATTATATATATTAGAAAATGATGAAAAAACAACATTTAGCATTCCTTTTTCAGAATTATTAGCTATTGTGTATTTGTTAAATGCGTCTCCTGCGTAGAAATCAAGATACTCGAGTGCGCTTGAATCATACAAAAATGTTAAAACAAATGCCGAAATACCAGGGTTGTTTTTAATATCAACAGGTACTACCGCTTCTTCACCGGGCAAACCTGTAACTGATGCAATATTGATTTTACCCTCTCTTATTTCAACCGCTGAAATTGTTGAGGTAAACAAACAAAATAAAATACCACAACATAAAATTATTGATAAAACCTTTTTAACCATAAAAATACTCCTTGATTTTGATGTATATATAATAACATTTTAATTTAAAAAAGTCAACAAAACAGCCGCCATTTAGACGGCTGTTTTAATATTATTTTTCAGCAGCTTCAATAATTTTTTGTGCAATTTGTGCCGGAACATCTTCATATCTTGTTGGTTCAAGAGTAAAAGTAGCGGTTCCTTGGGTTATTGAGCGCATTGCAGTTGAAAAGTCGGACATTTCTGCAATTGGAACTTCACCAATAATTTCTTGAAGTTTATTTTCGGCAGGATTCATACCAATAATTCTACCGCGGCGCTTATTAATGTCACCAATAACATCACCAAGCATTTCATCAGGAACTAAAACTTTAAGAGTTCCAATAGGCTCTAAAAGAACAGGTGAAGCTTGTGGAATACCATCTTTATATGCAATAGAAGCAGCCATCTTAAAGGACATTTCTGAAGAATCAACAGGATGATAAGAGCCATCGTACAATGTAGCTTTAATACCAACCATTGGATAACCTGCTAAAACACCTTTTGCAGTTGAATCGCGTAAACCTTTTTCAACAGCAGGGAAGAAGTTCTTAGGAACTGCACCACCGAAAACCTCTTCAACAAATACGAGTTCTTCACTGTCGCAAGGTTCGAATTTAATCCAAACATCACCAAATTGACCGTGACCACCGGATTGTTTTTTGTATCTGCCTTGAACCTTAACTGCTTTACGAATGGTTTCTCTATACGCGATTTTTGGTTCTTTAAGTTCAACATCAGCGCCAAATTTTGCTTTTAATCGAGAAACAATTACATCAATATGTTGTTCACCTAATGCAGTGAGGATAAGTTCGTGTGTTTCGGTATTATTTACAACATTTATCGTAGGATCTTCTTCAAGAATTCTGTTAAGTGCTAATGAGATTTTTTCTTCGTCACCTTTAGCTTTAGGATATACAGCAACCGAAAGTGTTGGGTTAGGGAAGGATATTGCTGAAGCAGTAATATTACCTTTTGTTGAAAGGGTGTCGCCAGTAACTACATCTCCAAGTTTTGCTACTGCGCCAATATCACCAGCAGTAATAGAAGACGCATCCTCTTGTTTACCGCCTTTTAACCAAACAATTTTTGAAATTCGTTCGTCTTTTTCGGTGCGTGAGTTAATAAGTTTAATATCATTTTTAACAACGCCCGAAAGAACCTTAAAGTAAGAAAGTTTTCCAACAAATGGGTCGGCAATAGTTTTAAAAATATTTATAGCAACATCGCCGTTATCGTTAAATGCAACATTTTCGCCTTTATCATTAATATAACCACATTCAGCAGCTGAAGGTAAAATTTTAAGAAGGTTATCAACCATAATCGGAATAGCATTACCGCTTTGTTGAACACCGCAGTAAACAGGGCATATATCACCATTTTTAACACCAGTTGCCAAACCTTGTAACATTTCTTCGGTTGTGAATTCTTCGCCAGAGAAATATTTTTCCATTAAAACATCGTCTGTAGTAGCAATAGCCTCTAAAAGCATACTGCGCATATCATCAACTTCAGAACTTACCGGCATTCTGAATTCTTTTACCTCTAATCCGTTACAAGCGTATGCTTTATTTTCGATAAGGTTTATGTAGCATTTTACTTCGTCATTTTCAAGGTAAGGAACAACAACAGGGCAAATAACCGCACCATATTGACCGGCTAAAGCGGATAAAACACGATAGAAGTGAGCGTGTGTTGAATCGAGTTTACCAATAAAGAAAGCAACACTCTTTTTAAGAGCACGTGCTTTTTCAAAACTTTGTTTTGCGCCAACGGTAAGACCTGATTTACCGGAAATTGTAATTAAAGCGGCATCAGCAGCAATTAAAGCTTCAGAAACGCCACCTGCAAAGTCGAATAGACCGGGAGCATCAATAATATTTAATTTTTGATTATCAATTTCAAGTGAATATACTGATGTACTGACTGAGGTTTTACGTTTTTTCTCCTCAGCATCAAAATCCATTACACAAGTGCTATCGCTAATCTTACCTATACGTTCAACCGCTTTCCCGTAATAAAGGATAGCGTCGGCCAAGGTGGTTTTACCTGAACCGCCGTGACCTAAAAGGGCAAGGTTACGTATGTTGGTATTTGGATAGTCTTTCAAAATAATGCACTCCTTTTGGATATTTTGTTTATGTTTAACAGTATAACATAGAATATTAGTAAAATCAACCAATATTTTTTAAAAAAACTGACAACTTTTATTGAAATGTTATAAATGTTTACAAAAAACACCTAATTTTCCCCAATAATTATAAATATTTCGTTTTTTATTACAAAATGTAATTAATTTTCAAATTTTTGCTTTAAAAAGTAACATATATGATACTTTTTGTAATTGAATTGTATTTGGTAATTTTATATCTACTTGTGTATAATTGTATT
>JAZNCS010000067.1:0-9120 GCA_045587685.1 Acutalibacteraceae bacterium | reverse complement strand
AACTGGAATTAGAAGCGACTTTGAAAATAATAAGGATTTATTACCAACTAAAATTTATAATTTTTTAAACGAAAGGGAAGTGTATAATGGATAAATATCAAGAATATAAAGATATTTTAAAGTCAAAGTTAATAGAAAAACGTTATAATCATTCCCTTTGTGTTGCTGATGAAGCATTAAGACTTGCGAATAAATACGGTGGTGACCCCGAAAAATGTTACCTTGCGGGTTTGCTACACGACATTACTAAAAATGTTAGCGAAGAAGAACACTTGAAAATATTTGAAACCTTTGGTATAATTCTTAGTTGTGTAGAAAAAAACGCGAAAAAACTTTGGCACGCAATGTCGGGCGAAGCATACTTAAGATATGTTTTAGGTATTAAAGATGAAGAAGTTTTAGACGCTGTTCGTTATCACACTACAGCTAAAGAAAATATGTCTTTAACCGCTAAAATTTTATATTTGGCGGATTTCACTTCGGCGGACCGCGATTATGAAGATGTTGAAGTTATAAGAAGTTTGGCTGATAAATCACTTGAAGAGGCTATTATTTACGCATTAAAATATTCAATAGTTGATTTAGTTAATAGAAATAAAGCGGTTCACATCGATACATTACAAGCATATAACAGTTACTGTTTATGATTTTGGGAGGAAAAAATGGAAGCATATGAAATTTTAAAAATTGCCGCAAATGCTTTAAACCAAAAGAAAGCAAAAGAAATTTCGGCTTTAAAAATTGAAAATTTAACAACGCTTAGTGAGTATTTTCTAATTTGTACTGCGGGTTCTACAACTCAACTTCGCGCACTTTGTGATGAAGCGGAGGACAAGTTAAAAGAAAACGGTGTACTTGTTAATCATATAGAAGGCAAGTCAACAGGTTGGGTTTGTCTTGATTACGGTTCGGTTATTATTCATATTTTCACTCGTAATGAGCGTGAGTTTTATGCGCTTGATGAAATGTGGAAAGATAGCGAACTAATTAATTTAGAAGAAATTTTAACGGATTCTTTGGGGGATTAAAATGAGAAGTTACGATTATAAACAAATTGAACAAAAATGGCAAAAAGTTTGGGATGATAACAATACTTTTGCGGCTAAAAATGACTATTCTTTACCTAAGTTTTATGGCTTGGTAGAGTTTCCATATCCTTCGGGACAAGGTCTTCACGTAGGCCACCCACGTTCTTATACCGCTATTGATATTGTTTGCCGTAAAAAACGTTTACAAGGCTATAATGTGTTGTATCCAATGGGTTGGGACGCTTTTGGTCTTCCTACCGAAAACTTTGCAATTAAGAACCATATTCATCCTTCTATTGTTACAGAAAACAATATTGCAAACTTTAAAAGACAACTTAAATCTTTAGGTTTTTCTTTTGATTGGAATAGGGAAGTTAATACTACCGACCCTTCATATTACAAGTGGACTCAATGGATTTTCTTACAACTATTTAAAAAGGGTCTTGCTTATAAAAAAGAAATGTCAGTAAACTGGTGTACTTCTTGTAAGTGCGTACTTGCAAATGAAGAAGTTGTTGGCGGTGTTTGTGAACGTTGCGGTAGCGAAGTTGTTCAAAAAGAAAAAAGCCAATGGATGCTTAAAATTACCGATTATGCTGAAAAACTTTTAGAAGGTCTCGAAGAGGTTGATTTTATTGACCGCGTTAAAACTCAACAACGTAACTGGATTGGCCGTTCTTATGGCACACAAGTAACCTTCTCAACAAATATTGGCGATACTTTCGAAATTTTCACAACCCGTGCGGATACATTGTTTGGTGCTACATATATGGTAATGTCACCTGAACATCCTTTGCTTGAAAAATGGGCTGACAAAATCAAGAATTATTCAGAAGTTGTTGATTATAAGGCTCAAGCTGCTAAAAAATCCGACTTCGAAAGAACCGAACTTGCTAAAGATAAAACAGGCGTTAAATTAGACGGCGTTACTGCAATTAACCCTGTTAATAATACCGAAATACCAATCTTTATTTCGGACTATGTTCTTATTTCTTACGGTACAGGTGCTATTATGGCAGTTCCTGCTCACGATACTCGTGACTGGGATTTTGCAAAGAAATTCGGTCTTCCTATTATTGAGGTTGTAGCAGGTGGCGAAGACGTTCAAAAAGAAGCGTTTACCGACTGTGCAACCGGTACACTTGTAAACTCCGATTTCCTTAATGGTTTATCTGTTGAAGATGCTAAAAAGAAGATTCAAGAATGGTTAACCGAAAAAGGTTTAGGTAGCGTTAAAACTAACTACAAACTTCGTGACTGGGTATTTTCACGCCAAAGATATTGGGGCGAACCAATACCTATGGTTTATTGTGAAAAATGTGGTTATGTGCCACTACCTGAAAGCGAATTGCCTTTAATGCTTCCTAATGTTGATTCTTACGAACCAACCGATAACGGCGAATCTCCATTAGCAAAGATTACCGATTGGGTTAATACAACTTGTCCTCATTGCGGCGCTCCTGCAAAGCGTGAAACCGATACAATGCCACAATGGGCAGGTTCTTCTTGGTATTTCTTAAGATACTGTGACCCACACAATGACAAAGAATTAGCTTCTAAAGAAGCACTTGAGTATTGGACTTCTATTGACTGGTATAACGGCGGTATGGAGCATACAACACTTCACTTGCTTTATAGCAGATTCTGGCATAAATTCCTATATGATATTGGTGTTGTACCAACTTCTGAACCTTACGCTAAACGTACAAGCCACGGTATGATTTTAGGTGAAAACGGTGAAAAAATGTCAAAGTCTCGCGGTAATGTAGTAAATCCTGATGAGATTATTGAAAACTATGGCGCTGATACAATGCGTGTTTACGAAATGTTTATTGGCGACTTCGAAAAGGCTGCTCCTTGGAGTCAATCTTCAATTAAAGGTAGTAAGCGTTTCCTTGATAAAGTTTTTGCTTTATTTGATATTATGACCGATGAAAGCGGTTACCGCAAAGAAATTGAGGCTGAATTCCACCGTACTATTAAAAAGGTTACCGAAGATATCGAAGGCCTTAAGATGAATACTGCTATTGCTTCGCTTATGGCGTTGCTCAATACAATTCAAAGCAGCGGTAAAATTACCAAAGATGAGTTTAAAACATTTATTATATTGCTTAATCCTTTTGCTCCACATATTACTGAAGAACTTTGGACAGAAGCTGGTTTTGAAGGAATGTTAAACCAAACTTCATGGCCTAAATATGATGAAGCTAAATGTGTTGATTCTACTGTTGAAATAGTTGTTCAAATTAACGGTAAAATTAAGGCTAAACTTAATGTTGCTGCGGACATTTCAAGTGCTGATGCTATTGCACTTGCTAAAGAAAACGAAAATGTTGCGGCGCAAATTTCGGGCAAAACAATAGTTAAAGAATTGTATGTTCCTAAAAAACTCGTTAATATTGTTGTAAAATAATTTAAAATATTAAAAATTTTTGTTGCAAATTTAGAAAATTTATGATATCATATTTTTGTTATATGTAATTGGAGGTGAAACAGGTGAGCGCAGTTGAAATTATCTTAGGAATTTTGGTTATAATCGTTTCGCTTGTTATTATTGCTGCAGTTGTTTTACAGCAAGGTCGTCGTGCAGGCATTAACGGTGCAATTTCCGGTGGTGCAGACACCTTCCTTTCTAAAAATAAAGCCAGAACATTAGATGCATTTTTAGCTCGTTTTACAAAGTATTTTGCAATAATTTTCTTTGTACTTGCTATTGTAGCAAATGTAATTGCTTTAAAGGGAAATTAAAATAATCCCCATAATTTTTCTAAGGGAGGGAATATAAATGAGTCAAGTTAGAATTAAAGAAAACGAATCACTTGATAACGCATTGCGTCGCTTTAAAAGACAAACCGCAAAAGACGGTGTAATTCAAGAAGTAAGAAAAAGAGAGCATTATGAAAAGCCCTCTGTAAAGCGTAAAAAGAAGTCGGAAGCTGCTCGTAAAAGAAAGTTCCGCTAATATGATTCTAAAAAAGCGGCTGTATAAACGGCCGCTTTTTGATTGAGGTAAAAAATGATTTTTAGACCAAATATTAAATTAAATAAAGTTACTGATATTTCATTAGAAATTTTAAATAAATATAATATAAACGCGCTTATTTTAGATGTCGATAACACACTTTCTACACACCACGGACAAGTTTTAACTGATGGTTTGGAAGATTGGTTGATACTTATGAAAGAAAACGGTATAAAATTAACCGTTCTTTCAAATTCTAACAGTAAGCGCTTAGAACCTTTTGCCCAAAAAATAGGTTTAGATTATATTAGTTTAGGTTTGAAGCCGTTACCGTTTGGATATTTACGTGCTTTAAAACGTTTAAAATCTAATAAAAAGCAAACCGCAATCGTTGGCGACCAAATTTTTACCGATGTTATGGGCGGTAATTTTGTTGGTGTGAATACTATTTTGTTAACGCCAATTAAACCGGAAACATCACTTCGTTTTCGTATGAAGCGCAAGGTAGAAGCTTTTGTTATAAAGAAGCTTAACATTGTTAATACGGAGGAATAATAATGTTTGCTAAATTTGGTCCTGCGGGTACAGATGATAATTTTAAGTTTATGGGTTACAAACATAGTCTTCAAGTGCCTGAATATATTGTGAAAATGGGTTTAGACTGTTTTGAATATCAATGTGGCCGCGGGGTAAATATTGGTCTTGAAAAGGCCTGTGAATTAGGTAAAATTGCAAAAGAAAATAATGTTTCACTTTCTTTACACGCGCCTTATTATATTTCAATGTCTTCTGTTGAGGAAGAAAAAAGACTAAATTCGGTTAATTATATTTTAGCGTCAGCAAGAGCAGTTAATGCTATGGGCGGGGATAGAATAATTGTCCATACCGGTTCTTGCGGTAAAATTTCTCGTGAAGAGGCTTTGCATTTAGCAAAGGATACTATGAGATTATCCATAAAGGCACTTGATGAAGAGGGACTTTCTAATATTCATATTTGTCCTGAAACAATGGGCAAAGTTAATCAATTAGGAACTCTTTATGAAGTTTTGGAACTTTGTAAATTAGATGAAAGATTAATTCCTTGTATTGATTTTGGACACCTTAATGCAAGAGATTTAGGGGTTTTAAAAACCAAAGAGGATTTTGAAAACATCTTTTTAACTATTAAAAATGAATTAGGTAGTGACAGAATGAAAAATTTTCATTCGCATTTTTCAAAAATTGAGTATACTACGGGTGGTGAAAAACGCCATTTAACCTTTGAGGATACTGTTTTTGGACCTGATTTTGAGCCTGTAATGGAACTTTGCGTTAAATACGGTTGTAGTCCAACATTTATTTGCGAGTCTGCGGGGACACAAAGTGAAGATGCAAAACAAATGAAAGACTATTACAATAGTTTGTTAAAATAAGGGGAGAGTTTATGATTTGGCATAGCACTTCTTCTAATGAAGTTTTAAATGAACTTCAGGTTGATGATAAAAGAGGTCTTTCCAATGGTGAAGTTGAATTAAGACTTGATAGATATGGTAAAAATGTTATTTCTAAAATTGAAGTTCCAACATTTTTGCAAAGGTTAAAAGAACAATTTAAAAGTAGAGTAGTTATTGCTTTAATAATTGTTGCAATTATTACTTTCATTGTTTCTTTAATTTACAAGCAAGAAAATGCATTTTCTTCTTTGTTGTTGCTTGTTATTGTTTTAATTAATGCTTTAATTAGTACATATCATATTAATCGTTGTGACAAGGCGCTTGACTCTGTAAAACAGTTTGCAAAACCTGTTGCTACTGTTTTACGTGACGGTATTGTTAAAAAAATCAGTTCTTTTGATTTGGTACCGGGGGATATAATTTTGCTTGAAGAAGGGGATTATATCTCGGCTGATGCGAGAATTATTGATTCGACTGAATTTCGTTGTAATGAAGCTGAAATTACGGGCGATGAAATTCCGGTTGAAAAAAATGCTGATGAAATTTTTGACGATATTGAAACGGTTGAAAATAGAAGAAATATGGTATTTTCTGGTACAAGCGTTGCTCACGGAAATGCAAAGGCTGTAGTTGTTGCAACTGCTTTCAATACTGAAATTGGTAAAAATTCAGCAATTTCTCAACAAGTTGGTAATGATGATTTGCCTGTAAAACACGAATTAGATTTCATTTCTAAAATGGTTAATATTTTTATATTTTTAATTTGTGTATTAGTGTTTATAATTGGTTTTGTTCAAAATTTCTCAACTTCAAATTTTGCTATGATGACCTTAAAGGTTTTGTTAGACACATTAGCCCTCGCGGTTGCGGCAATTCCTGAAGGTTTACCAATTATTTCAACATTAGTTATTGCCATTGGTATTCAAACAATTTTAAAACAAAATATTGTTTTAAAAGATGCTTCTGCTTTAGAATTATTAGGAAAAGCGGATATAATTTGTTCCGATAAAACGGGTGTTATAACTCGTAATAAAATGAATTTGAGTCGTATTTTTGATGGCACAAATTTAATTGATTTAGAAAAAGATGTTTTGACTGAAAATGCGGCTAACGTAATTAAGTTTGCTGCCGCTTGTTCTACATTGCAAAACGATTCTACCGAGAGTGCAATTCAAAAAGCATGTTTAAATTATAATTCAATGTCTAAACGTGATATTGATGCTCTTTTCCCAAAACTTGCTGAAATTCCTTTTGAATCTGAGCGAAAAACAATGACAGTTATTACAATGATTAACGAGACCCCTGTTGCGATTGTAAAAGGAGCTCCGGAAATTGTAATTCCTAAATGTGTTGGGGTTAATGCGGAACAGTTATTAAAACTTAATGATGAGTTTGCTTCGGATGCTTTAAGAAACATTTGTATTGCAGTTCGAAAATTAGATAATATTCCGGCAAATCCTTTGTCGGAAGAAATTGAAAAGGACCTTAAATTTATAGGTTTGTTAGGTTTGTCGCATCCTATACGTGATGGTATTGAAGAACAAATTGATACTTGTAAACACGCCGGTATTAAAACTGTTATGATAACAGGCGACAATCTTTTAACAGCAAAAGTAATTGCTAAAAAGGTTGGCATTTTGCTTTCGGATGAAGCGGCAATTACTGGTGAAGAATTGGCAAAAATGTCTGATAAAGAATTGGAAAAGAATATTCACAAATATTCTGTTTTTGCAAGAGTTTTTCCTGAAGATAAGTTAAGGATAGTTAAAGCTTTTCAAAAACGTAAGAAAATTGTTGTTGTAACCGGTTACAATTTAGATGATGCCGATGCGTTAAATCAAGCCGATGTTGGTTGCGCTATTGGTAAGTTTGGCTCTGATGTTGCAAAAACAAGTGCGGATATTGTTATTTCAAATAATAGATTTGATTCAATTGTTACTTCAATTCGCGAAAGTCGCGGTTTGTTTAGCAATATTAAGAAATCGGTATATTATTTACTTAGTTGTAATCTTGGTGAGTTAATTGCGATGGTTTTAGGTATGCTTATATTTAAAAATCCACCGCTTCTTGCAGTACAACTTTTATGGATTAATCTTTTAACCGATAGCGCACCAACTATTTCTTTAAGTATGGAACAATCTGAAACTAAAATTATGAAGCGCAAATCTTTCTTTAGTAATTATAAAGTTTTAGATGTAAGGGCGCTAATTTCTTTAGCAGTTCAAAGTTTCTTTATTGCAGGAACAACATTATATTCTTTTGCTATTGGTTACACAAGCAGTTATACAAACGGTTACGAAATCGGTGTTACAATGGCTTTTGCAACCTTAGCGATTTCTCAAATTTTGCATTGTTTTAACAATAAATTTGAGGGAACAATTATTAATAAAAGTATTTTTTCGAATAAATTTATGAATTATTCTGTTTTAATAACTTTATTTATAACTATCTTCTTGGTGTTCACTCCGGCTGGTAATTTGTTTGGTTTAACAGTTTTAAAATTCGGTGATTTCTTAAGGGCATTGGTTTTAGGCTTCTTGGTTATTCCGTTTAGTGAATTACTTAAATTTATAAGAAGTAAAATTTAATTTTTAGCGGTCGTTTTTACGACCGCTATTTTTTATTGACTTATAAACATTTGTTCGGTATAATGTTTATGGTGATTTTGTGAGTGAAAAAAATTTAAGTTGTTGCTTTACGGGGTATAGACCTTCTAAATTTCCGTTTACCCTTAACAAAAGCGATAAAGAGTATTTAAAGTTTGATAATTTACTTTTAAAATCGTTATCTTCTTTAATAGATAGTGGTTGTAATAAGTTTTATACCGGTATGGCAATGGGGTTTGATATTTTAGCGGCAGAGGCGGTTGTGTTTTTAAAAGAAGCATTCCCGCAAAAAGATATTAAACTGATTTGTGTTGTGCCGTTTGAAAATCAAGAAGAAACGTTTAATTTTGATTGGAAGTTTAGATATGAAAAAATCATTAAAAATGCTGATGAGGTAATAGTCTTGTCTGATAAGTTTTATAATGGTTGTTTTCAAAAAAGAAATGTTTTTATGGTAGACAGTAGTGATTATATTTTAAGTTGGTATGATGGCAAATCGGGCGGTACTCGTAACACCTTAAAATATGCCGAAAAAAATTTAAAATATATTATAAATATTAATACTAATTATATCGAAGAATTCGATAATCCACAGTTTAAAATTGACATTTAAGGCTTTCTTTTGAAAGTCTTTTTTTATTTAAAATATATTGACTCTATTTGCATTTGATGGTATAATTGTATACATAAATACAAGGAGTGGTAAAATGTTTGAATTATCAAATAAAACAAATTTGTTAGAACAGGACACGTATAAATATTCTTTACAAGATGTTAGTGATCCTAATTTATATCGTGAATTATATTCTTACGAGGATGTACCTCGCGTTGCATTTAACCATAGAAGAGTGCCGCTTGGTATGCCAAAAGATATTTGGATTACCGATACTTCTTTGCGTGATGGTCAACAATCGGTTGAACCGTATACTGTTAAACAAATTGTTGAGTTATATAAATTAATGTCCAAACTTGGCGGTCCTTACGGGATTATTCGCCAAACTGAGTTTTTTGTTTATAGTAAAAAGGACAGGGAAGCTATTCAAAAATGTCAAGAGTTAGGTCTTAAATTTCCCGAAATTACCACTTGGATT
>JAZNCS010000066.1:0-22149 GCA_045587685.1 Acutalibacteraceae bacterium | reverse complement strand
AAGGGATTAATTAATATGAACTTTACTCCTATTGACAATAAAGGTTTAGTTGAAGGCTTTTGCTTAATTAAAAGCGTAGATAAAAAAACCTCTTCTAAAGGGGACTATTATCTTGATATCACCCTATCCGACAGTGATGGTGAAATTAATGCAAAACTTTGGCGATATTCAGAAGACTTATACGGCGAATACAAGGCTAATGACATCGTTAAAATTAGAGGAACTATTTCCGAATATAACGGTGCTGACCAACTAAGAATTGAGCGTATACGCCGCGCTACCGAAGCCGATAATATTAACCCTGCCGATTTTGTAAAATCTGCAGACTTTAGCGGCGAGGATATGTATAACGAGCTTTTAGATTTAGCCGAAAACTTTACCGATAACGAATTAAAACTTATTGTTACTGAAATTTTAAAGGATAATAAGTTAAAACTTTTATATTGGCCTGCGGCTTTCAAACTACACCACGCTATAAGAGGCGGCCTTTTGTACCACTCTCTTTCTATCGTGCGTTTAGCCGAAAACGTTTGCAAAGTTTATTCCTTTGTTGACCGCGAACTTTTGCTTTCAGGCGCAATTTTGCACGATATTGCAAAACTTTCGGAATTCGAGGTTGCTGATACAGGAATTGCAACGGGGTACTCTACCGAAGGCAACCTTTTAGGCCATCTTGCAATGGGTGCTATGGTAATTGAAAAATATGCTAAAAAGTTAAATATAAGCCAGAAAACTTCTATGCTTTTACAGCATATGATTCTTTCCCACCACGGTGAACCCGAGTTTGGCGCCGCCGTAAGACCGATGTTTATTGAAGCTGAACTTTTAAGCGAACTCGACCTTATGGATGCAAGAATCTACGCTATGCGTGAAGCGCTTTCATCCACAAACGAAGAGGATTTTTCCGGCAAAATTTGGTCTATGGAAAACAGAAAACTTTATAATCACTCCCGTAAAGATTTAAACGGCGAGGTTAATTTATTTTAATTAGAAAGGAATTTTATTTATGAAAATTACAAAAGATATGCTTATAGGCGATGTACTTGATATTGATACAGGTTGTGCTGAGTACTTTTTCGAAATTGGTATGCACTGTTTAGGTTGCCCTGCTTCTCGCGGTGAAACTATTGAACAAGCGTGTGAAGTTCACGGCACCGACTGTGACGCTTTAGTTGAAAAACTTAACCGTTATTTTGAAAATAAATAATGTTAGATTTAAGCCTAAGACTTAAAACAATCGCTTCCCTTGTGCCTTTTGGCGCAAGGGTTTGTGATGTAGGAACAGACCACGGTTATCTTTCAATACACCTAAAACAAAGCGGTATTGCAAAACAAGTAATTGCAAGTGATCTGCGCCCTGCTCCGCTTGAGAGTGCAAAGAAAAACATTGAAAATTCTTGTGTTACAGGAATTGATTTAAGACTTGGAAACGGTTTGCAAACCGTAACCGAAAATGAAGTTGATACTGTAATTATTGCAGGTATGGGCGGAGAGGTTATAAGCGCGATTTTAAATGAATGTGATTGGATAAAATCGGAAAAGTATACCCTTATTTTGCAACCAACAACTTCAGCCGAAGCATTGCGCAAGTTTTTATATGAAACAGGTTTTGAAACACTTGAGGAACTTCCTTTAGCCGAAAACGAAAAACTTTATGCAATTATGAAATGTCGGTTTGCTAATACCCCTTATGAAATGGAAGATTATTTTTACTACATAGGTAAAATCTCCCCTGAAACTAAAGATGGAAAGTTATATTTGCAAAAACAACAAAAGCGTGTTTTCGATTGTATGAAAGCCCTTGAAAATATTGCTTTAAAACAAAACGAATATAACTATTATAAAACCATTTATAACAAAATTACAAAAAGACTTGCGAGGTAAAAATGGCTTTTGATGGTGCTTTTCTTTACAAAACACTTGCCGAACTGCGCGAAGCAGTTGGTTGCCATATCGAAAAAATATACCAACCCTCATTTCAAGAGTTGGTTTTATTGTTGCGTAAAAAAGGCTTCACAAAGCGTCTTTTAATCACGGTTAAATCGGGGAATGCCCGAATTCAGTTTACCGAAAACAAGTACGAAAATCCCCAAACCCCACCAATGTTTTGTATGCTTTTAAGAAAGTATTTGGGAACTGCAAAACTAACCCATATTATACAACCCGACTTTGAAAGGGTTGCAGTTTTGGTTTTTTCCGCTTTTAGCGAGATGAACGACATTATCGAAATCAAACTTGTTTGTGAGTTTATTGGTAATTCTTCTAATATCATTTTAGTTGGCGAAAACGAAAAAATTATTGATGCTTTACACCATAGCGATATTGAAAAGAACGACCGTCTTTTGCTCCCTGGCGCTACCTATGTTTTCCCAAAAAAACAAAACAAACTTAACCCTATTAAGACTGATATTTCGGATATTTTATCGGCTTGTAATTTAAAAGAGCCTAACGAACTTTTAAATTTATTAGACGGTTTTTCCCCTCTTATTTGCAAAGAAATTTCATCAGCTAATAATTCATCCCAAAAACTCGGTGAGGTTTTAAACTCAATCAAAGCCACCCCAACACCTACTATTATTTATAAAGAAGATAATACTCCTCTCGATTTTTCATATACTAATATTTCACAATATACTAACTACAAAACCGAAACTTTCCCTAACTTTTCGGATTTGCTTGATGCTTTTTATACAAAAAAAGAAAATATAGCAAAAATTAATAATTCCGCAAGGGATATTATAAAACTCATTAATAACTTAATTACAAGAACAAAGAAAAAGTTAAACTTGAGAATTAACGACCTTGAAAAGTGCAAAAATCGCGATACACTTCGCATTTACGGAGAACTTTTAAAGGCTAACCTTTACGCTATACCAAACGGTTCGGAATTTGCCGAAGTGGAAAATTATTATGATGATATGAAAATCATTAAAATACCGCTTGACCCAGCACTTTCCCCCGCTAACAACGCTAATAAATATTTTAAAGATTATAAAAAAACCTACACTGCCGAACAAACCTTAACGAAACTTATTGTTAAAGACAAAGAAGAACTTGTTTACTTTGATTCGGTGCTTGAAAGTATCTCGAGGTGTACTACCATTTCGGAAATCGAAGAAATACGCTCAGAATTAGCGCAAGGCGGCTTTTTGAAAAATAAGCAATCAAAGGGTATTAAAACAAAACCAAAGCCCACATTCAACGAATACACCTCGATTGAAGGGTATAAAATTATTGTAGGCAAAAATAATACCCAAAACGATTATTTAACCACAAATCTTGCGAATAAAAATGATTTATGGTTTCATACAAAAAACATTGCCGGTTCGCACGTTGTTGTATTTAGTGACGGTAACGAGGTTTCGCAAGAAACCATATTACAAGCCGCACTACTTGCCGCAAAAAATTCAAAAGCCTCTAACAGTTCCAATGTTGCAGTTGATTACACACCTATTAAATTTGTTAAAAAGCCAAACGGCGCAAAACCGGGTATGGTAATTTACACCACTAACAAAACTGTTTATGTCACACCAAGTAACAAGGAGGAAAATATATGAATTTAGGAATTTCTACTTCTTGTTTTTATCCCCTTGAAACCGAAGTTTCTTTAGAAACAATCGGAAAAAACGGTGTGAAAACCGCCGAGATATTTTTTAATGCTCAAAGCGAACTAAAGAACAGTTTTGTTGATATGCTTTGTGACATAAAAGAAGAATACGGCATTACAATTTCTTCTATACATCCTACTATGTCCCTTGCGGAATCATTTGTCTTCTTTTCAAACTATGAACGCCGCTTTTATGAAGGGCTTGAGTCTTACCGACGTTACTCTGAAATAGCCGCTACTCTTGGCGCAAAATATATAATACTACACGGCGGAAAGCCAAACGGGATTTTATCTGACGAAGAGTATTGCGAACGATATATGCAAATCAAAGAAGCAACTAAACAAAACGGCATTACTGTATTGCAAGAAAATGTATTTAAACACCGCGCAGGTGATATTGAATTTTTACGCTCAATTAAAAACATTTTAGGTGATGACGCCGAATTTTGTTTTGATGTTAAACAAGCAATACGCTGCGGATATGAACCTCTTGAAGCTATTAAAGAGCTTTCTTCTAATATTAAACATTATCATATCAGCGACCATTCAGTTGCTAGTGACTGCCTTTTACCACTAAATGGTAACTTTAATTATGAAGAACTTTTTAAATATTTAAAAAGTATTAATTACAAAGGTTCTTTAATAACCGAAGTTTATAATAACGCTTATAAAAATTATACAGAAATTTTTAATTCTTTTGAAAAACTACAAAAAATTATGGAGTGAATTTTATGTTTTTAGATATGCATTCTCATATTTTGCCAAATGTTGATGATGGTGCAAAAACCCTCGAAAATGCATTAGATTTACTTGAAATGTTAAAAGAACAAGGAGTTACCGATGTGTTAGCTTCTTCGCACTTTTATCCTTTTAAAGATAATCTTGATGAATTTTCAGTTCGCTATAACGCTTCGTTTGAAAACCTTTCGGCAATCGCAAAAGAAAGAAATCTTCCAAATATTTATAAAGCTTGTGAGTTCTTTTATTTTAAAGGAATGAGCCGAATTGAAAACATTAACGATTTCACTATTAATAACACTAATTATATTCTTATAGAAATAGGCGCAGGTCACATAACAAATGAATTTTTTGAAGAACTTTTATTCTTGCGCGACAAAAGGAATATAACCCCTATCATCGCTCATATTGAAAGATATTGCAAATTTAAAAATTATAAAGAACTTGTTGAATTTATAAAAAGAGAAAGAATTCAAACCCAAATAAATTGCGATTCCTTCTTTTCCTTTAGCACAAGAAAAGCACTCAAAAAACTATTTGAGTTAGGTATTGTTAATTATATCGCTTCGGATACACACTCACCTGATACAAGACCGCCACTTTTCGACAAAGCATTTAAATACATAGAAAAGAAATATTCTAAAAACACTACCGAAATGCTTAAAAATAACTCGGTTGCTTTTCTTAAAAACTTACGCAAGGTGACAGTTGATGAATTCTAAAGCCTTAAAAATTAATACTAAAGGTGAATTTCAATATATAACTTTTCCAAAACTTGAAAACACAGGTGTTGTAAAGCACCTGTTTTCTACACGCTTAGGCGGTGTTAGCAGCGGTAGATACGCTACTATGAATTTAAGTTTTACAAACGGCGATAACAAAGAAAATGTTTTAAAAAATTATGAAATTTGTTGCAGCGCAGTAGGTATTGATATTAAAAACCTTGTTTTAAGCCGTCAAACCCATACTAATAACGTTAAAATTGTTACTACTAACGATAGAGGCACAGGTATTTTTAAAGACTCGTTTTGCGATATTGATGGACTAATCACAAACGAAAAAGGAGTAGCTCTCGTTACCCAATACGCCGATTGCACTCCCCTTTTGTTTTGCGACCCCGTAAAAAAGGTTATTGCCTCTTCACACGCAGGTTGGCGCGGAACTGTAAAAGAAATCGGCCGCATTACCGTAGAAAAAATGGTTACTGAATATGGTTGTAATGTTAAAGATATTATTGCTTGTATCGGCCCTTGCATAAAGGAATGTTGTTACGAAGTTGACGAGCCTGTTTACAGCGAATTTAAGAAATTAGAATATTTAGATCTTACAAAAATATTTAAAGAAAAATCTAACGGAAAATATATGTTAAATTTGGTGGAAGCAAACCGACAAATTTTACTAAACGCAGGTATTCCCAAAAACAATATGGATTTATCCGATATATGTACTTGTTGCAACGCCGATACTCTTCATTCCCACCGCGCAACAAACGGCGAACGCGGTAATTTAGCGGCTATAATTGAACTTATATAAAGAAAAAGCAGTCGTAAGACTGCTTTTTTTATTTTAATTCAATATCTTTACTCAAAAAGTTCTTTGTTTTTATTGATTTTGGATTATCAAAAACTTCGCTTGGTGTACCCATTTCCTCAATAACACCATCCGCCATAAATATTACCTTGTCCGAAACATTACGGGCAAATTCCATTTCGTGAGTCACAATAATCATTGTAGTATCGTGGCCTTTAAGTCCTCTAATAACCTTTAAAACTTCACCGGTAAGTTCAGGGTCTAAAGCAGAGGTTGGCTCATCAAAACAAAGAATTTGTGGATTAAGCGCAAGAGCCCTAGCAATCGCAACACGTTGTTGTTGTCCACCCGAAAGTTCACAAGGATAACTGTTAATTTTATCACTAAGCCCTACCCTTTCAATTAAAGAGAGTGCTTGTTTTTCAATTTCTTCAGGCGTTCCCCTGTTTAAAAGTGTAGGCGCTAAAGTTATATTTTTAAGTACATTGTATTGCGGAAACAAATTAAACGATTGAAACACAAGTCCAAAATGCAAACGGTTTTCTCTAATTTGTGCATCGCTTAATTTTTTAACCGATTCACCATCAAAAATACATTCATCATCTACCCAAATTGTGCCATTTTCAGCAAATTCCAAAAAGTTTAAGCAACGCAACAATGTAGTTTTACCGCTACCTGAAGAACCGATTATGGAAAGTACTTCACCTTTATTGAGTGAAAAACTAATACCCTTTAAAACTTCAGTTTTCCCAAAACTTTTCTTTATGTTTTTTACTTCAAGTATAGCCATAATCAACCTCTGTAATAATCAAGTTTCTTTTCGATAAAACCAAACAAAATTGTTAAAACGCCGTTAAATACTAAGAAGAATACACCTGTATAGAACAACGGCCAAATTACACCCTTACCCGCATAACGTTCAGCCGCCATTAAAACTTCGGCAACTGCAATAATTCTTGCAAGTGAGGTATCCTTAACCAAGGTTATAATTTCGTTGCTCATTGGCGGAACAATACGTTTAACTACCTGCATTAAAACAACCTTGAAAAATATTTGTGTTTTAGTCATACCAAGCACTTGACCTGCTTCGTACTGACCTTTAGAAATACTTTCAATACCACCGCGGTAAATTTCTGAAAAATAACAAGCATAGTTTATTACAAAAGCAATAAGCGCCGCTAATAATCGGTTACGCATTGGGGTATTAAATATCAAACCCGGAACATATAAAACCACAAAAAGCTGGAGCATTAGAGGCGTACCTCTAATGATCCAGACAAATGTTTTTGTGAGCCATGCTAATGGTTTGAATTTTGACATTGAACCAAAAGTTACTATAAGCCCTAACGGAATTGCCAACAAAAGTGTAAAACAAAATATCTGACAGTTCTCACCAAAGCCGATTAGTAAATCTTGGGTTACCTTTTCAAACGACATGGTTTCTCCTTAAATTTTAATTACTTTTTAACGATCATTACTTGCTTGTTTTGCATATAAGGAATAGTGATGCTCATATTTTCTGCGCGTTCGTCAGTAATTGTCATACCGTTCCAAATACAGTCAATGTTTTTAGCAGCAAGTTCGGTTTCTTTTGCAGACCAGTTGATTTCTTGGAACTTAGCTTTAATGCCTAAAGCTTCGCAAACTGCTTTTGCAAATTCGGTTTCGAAACCAATTAATTCACCATTTTCATCTTCATAGTTCATTGGTGCAAAGTATGTAATACCAATAATAAGTTCGCCCTTGTTCTTGATGTATTCCCAGTCAGAATCTTTTTCTGCTTGTTTGAAAGCTTCAAAAGTAACATCAGCAGTAATCAATTCGCCGAGCTTATATTTATTAGCGATTTCTTCTAATTTGCCACTTTCTTTAAGTTGAGCGATAACTTCGTTTACTTTAGCAGCAGCATCAGAACCCTTACGGAAAGCAATACCATAATTTTCAGGGCTGTAACCGTCACCACTAACTACGAGGTTTTCATAGTCAGTACCCTTACCGATAGAACCGATAGACATTACATAGTCAATAATAGCAGCATCTGCAGTACCGGAAGCAACTTCCATAATAGCTTTTGCTTGAGTATCAACAGCGGTATAATCATAGCCTTCTAAAGATTTTGCAACTTCTTCACCTGCTGATTCCTTTTCAGCAACGATAACCAAGTTTTGTTCGCCGCAACCCGCAAAAGCGAATAGCATACAAAGTACCATAATTAATGCAATAATTTTTTTCATTTTAAAATCCCCTTTAAAATAATTTGTTAATGTTATTATACTTCACTAAACTAAAGTTGTAAAGTATTTTTTTATATTTTTTTTATTTTTGTAAATTTGCACAAAACAAAAGTATATATTTTAGTTATTTTTTCTATAAAACTTAGCAAAACAGGTGTCTCTCTTGAAAAAGCCGATTATATATGTTAAAATATAAATATCAAATTTAAGGGGTGTTAAAACCTTGTCTATTCATGAATCGGGCGAAATGTATCTCGAAACAATACTAAAACTTTCAAAAACAAATAATACAGTTCGTTCTCTCGATATAGCCGAAGAAATGAACTTTTCAAAACCGAGTGTTTCACGCGCGGTGGGTCTTTTGAAAAAGGCGGAATATATAACTGTTGATAAAAACGGTTTTATAACCTTAACCGAAAGTGGTAAAGCAATAGCCGAAAAAATACTCGAACGCCACACCTTATTAACTAACTTTTTAATTAGTTTGGGCGTTGACCCTATTACCGCTGATAATGATGCTTGTAAAATTGAGCACCACATTAGTGAAACTTCTTTTGAAGCGATAAAAAATCATATTTTAAAATAAAAATGACACTTTCTATTGAAAGTGTCATTTATTATTTATATTGTGAATTCAGTTTTAAGAGTTGCAGTAGAGTCACAGCCAACGAAAGCTTTAAAATCGCCTTTTTCTACAACATAATTCATTTGGAAATCATAGAAGCCTAAATCAGAAACATTCACTTTAATAGTAACGGTCTTTTCTTCTCCCGGTTTAAGTGAAACCTTTTTAAAGCCTTTAAGTTCACGAACAGGACGAACACGACTTGCCAAAACATCGTTAATATAAAGTTGTGCAGTTTCTTCACCCGCAACTTTACCTGTGTTCTTAACATTAAATGTAAATGTTACAACACCGCTTTCAACTTCACTTGTAAGGTTTGAATATTCAAAAGTTGTATAACTTAAACCGTAACCAAATGGATACAACGGAGTAAGCGGCACATCTTCGTGTTTACAAGTGTGTCTTACCTTACCTCTTGGACGGCAAGTGCTTGTATGATTATAATAACGCGGACATTCACCCGAATTATTTGGGAATGTTGTAGTAAGTCTTCCGCTTGGGTTATAGTCACCAAATAACACATCACAAATAGCGTTACCGGCTTCCGAACCTAACTGCCAAGCCTCAACGATTGCATTAGATTCCGCATCCACATTAGGAATTGCTAATGGACGGCCGTTGAAAAGAACTGTAACAAAAGGTTTGCCGCACTTATGGAGTTCAGCAATCAAATCGTTTTGACTACCGCAAAGACCGATATAAGCACGAGAATGTGCTTCACCGCTCATTTCGTTATGCTCACCAACTGCAGCAATTACAATGTCAGCATCCTTAACAGCAGCATTGAATTCATCTATATTAAGACCTTCTTCGGTATAATCACAGCAACGAGCGTAAGAAACTTCAACTCCGCGTCTCTTTAACGCCTCAACAATTGTTATACATTCACTGCCTCTACCTAACGCGGACCAACAACCCAACATATTTAATCCATCGTCACCCGCAGGGCCAACAACAGCAACTTTTATGTTTTGTTTTAAAGGAAGAGTTCCGTCATTTTTAAGAAGAACTATTGAACGTCTTGCTGCGTCTCTTGCAATCGCTCTATGTTCATCAGATAAAACAACATCGCTAATTTCTTCATCTGCATAAGGACGCTCAAAAATACCTGAAGCAAACTTAAGGCGCAATACTCGACGAACCGACTCATCAATAGTTTCCATTGTAACAAGACCGTCTTTAACTAATTGTTCTAAATTTTCTTTATAACAACGAGAAACCATATCAATATCCATACCTGCGTTTAAGGCTTGTCTCGCGGCATCGATACGGTCAGCAACATTACCGTGTTGAGTACACTCTTGAATAGCACCCGCATCACTAATAACAGCACCTTTAAAGCCCCATTTTTCACGCAAAACAGTTTCGTAAAGGTATGGGTTTGTTGTACAAGGAACACCATTAATATCATTAAATGCACCCATAAATGATGCAACACCTGCTTTAGTTGCAGCTTCAAATGGTGGCATATAGGTTTCCCACAAGGTTTGCAAACTCATATCAGCTTTATTGTAATCTCTACCCGCTTCAGCTGCACCATAAGCCACAAAGTGTTTAGCACAAGCTAAAATAGAATCTTTAGCCGATAAATCTTCACCTTGGAAACCACGTACTTTAGCAGCCGCAAATCGAGATGCTAAATATGTATCTTCACCCGGGCTTTCAGCGATTCTTCCCCAACGAGCATCGCGAGAAACATCGACCATAGGTGCAAATGTCCAGTTGATACCATAAGCCGCAGCCTCAATAGCGGCAATTCTTGCTGACTTTTCGAAAACTTCTTCATCCCAAGAGCAAGATTCACCAAGAGGAGTTGGGAAAATTGTTCTAAACCCGTGTATAACGTCATACGCGAATAAAAGCGGAATACCGAGTCTTGATTCTTCGAGCGCAATTTTTTGGTATGCGTTCATTTTTTTAGGGTCACGAACAGTTAAGAAAGAACCTATTCTACCGTTTTTAATATCGTCTTCATCGTTAAACCAAGGCTCACCCGATAAAATCTTATCATATGCTTCAGGACTTATAAGCCCTGTTTTAAGCATATCGTCTACTTCCTCTTTAGTCATACCATAGTTACCAAGAGGAGAAGGTCCAACCTGATTTAACTGACCGATTTTTTCTTCTAACGTCATTTTAGAAATAAGTTCTTCAATTTTTTGCTCAGTTTTCTTTTCTAATAAATAATTTTGATAATTCATAAACAAAATCCTTTTCAATTCAACTGATATAAAATAAGATGAAATTAACTTAATAATTTCATCTTATTTATAAATATTTATTTTAATTAACCCTTAATACCGGTAATTGTTACATTTTCAATGTAGTTTCTTTGACCTAAAGCATATGTAACAAGTGGAGCTATAGAGAAGCACATACCAACCGCCATCTGAACACCGGTGTTACCTTGACCATAACCAGTAGTATCAGTAAGAGCAGCAGACATATTCTTAATAGCAAGACCCAATGTCCACTTTTCTTGTGAGTTAATATAAATGAAAGGTCTAAACCAGTCACCACCGAAAGCACCTATTGCGTTAAGTATGTTAACGAACATCATTGGTTTTAAAAGTGGTAAAGCAATACTCCAATATGATCTTAAGTAAGTAGCTCCATCGAGGTAAGCAGATTCAAATAATGAGTCAGGTAATGAACGCATAAATTGACGCATAAGGAAAATATGCATTGCGCCGCCACCAAACCAAGTTGGAACCCATAATACCCAGTGAGTATCTAACCAACCAAAGTTTTTAAAGAGTATGAATTGTGGAATTTGCATTACTGCATTAGGAATCATCAATGTTGACATCATAACAGCAAAGCAAAAGTTCTTTGATTTAAATTTAATTTTAGCAAAACCATAAGCACAAAATGTTGCTGAAAGAATGGAACCTGTTGTATCAAGCACTGCTATATATAATGTGTTCCAAAAATATGTGCCAAACCAAGAAGAACCATCAGGTTTTGTTTGGAATGCAGAAATAATGTGTGTGTAGTTGCCAAATTCCCATTTTGTTGGTAAGAAAGGACGTGGCAACTGTGAAAGATCTTCAGGACTCATGAATGACATGAAGAACGCCATTGCAAGTGGGAAACAAAGAATTACTACTAATACAGTAAGGATTATATAAACTGAAATTGTATACGTTTTTGATGGTTTCATATTTATTGATCCTCCCCGTAATATACCCAACCGCCTGATTTAAATAAAACAAGGGTAAATGCCATAATAATCAATGTTAAAATCCAAGCTTGAGCAGAAGCATAACCCATATCCATTTGAACAAGGCCGGTAACATAAATATTATAAGCTATGTAGTGTGTTTTACCAACAGGACCACCACCAGTAAGAAGCATTGCAGTAGCTGAAGCTTGTAAAGCACCGATAATACCTGTTACCAAGTTGTAGAAAATAAGTGGTGTACACATTGGGATTGTAATTTTAAACAAACGGTGGTACCATTTAGCACCATCCAAAGCAGCAGATTCATAAAGTGAAGTTGGAATACCTTTAAAAGTAGCCAACCACAAAAGACAACCGCCACCAAAGCTGAACAATGACATAAATATCATTGTGAACACAACGGTATCCGGATGTGAGAACCAAGTAAGTGGTTCTTTAATCAAACCAAGTGCTTCAAACACACGGTTAAAACCGCCGTTCATAGTTGGGTTAAACATATCTCTCCAAATCATTGCAGAACAAACGCCAGGAACGATACAAGGCAAATAGAACAATACACGATATGTAGACATTGCTTTAATGTTTGAATTCATGCACAAAGCAGAGAAGAAACCAAAGAACATACCCCAAGGAACTGACCATAGAGTATACTCGAATGTTCTATAGAAAGAGTTTATAACCCATTCATCTTTAAATAAGTCGATAAAGTTTTTAATGCCTATCCATTCGGCAGGATTAATATTATCATAATTTGTGAAAGAAAAGAAAATTGACATACAAATTGGTATAGCATTAAACACAAGAATACCAATCATAACAGGCGAAACAAAAGTTAAACCTGCAATCTCGTCCTTTACCTTTCTTGATAATCTAAATTTCATAGTTTTAACCTCGAAAAATTAATCAAAACAAGAATGCGGAATAATACCGCATTCTTGATAGCCTTATTATCTTTCCTTAAATAAGTTTTCTAATGACTTATTGCCGTATGCTGCTGCTTTTTCAGCATCATAAATACCAGCAAAGTAAGCAGAAAGCATTTCTTTCCATGCACTATTAATGCCGGTAGCAGCTTTATCAGAACCAACAATAATATCAGGTTGGAGGTTATCAGTAAGATAATCAGATGGCATTAAAGCATCATAGTTGATACCAGGAACGGTATCTCTCCATGTGCTATCATTTGCAAGTGACTTAAGAACAGGTACACAGTAACCTGACTTAGAGAATTCTTTTTGTCCATCTGGAGAAGCAACATAGAGCGCGAAACCTGCAGCTTCTTCTTGACACTTAGAAGTCTTAACAACAGCATAACCTGAAGAACCGCAACCAACATAGTTAGCCTTAGGCATTATAGGCCATGAAACTATATCACTTGGAGTTGTTTCGCTTTCTACAGCATACTTAACACTTGGGAAAGAAGTAGCATTCATAGCAATTTTACCTGATGAATATTCACCAATATCGTTCTTAAAGTTATTAACAATTGCGCCTTCATCAGCAAGTGCTTTTAATTCCTTAATAGCAGCAACTGTTTCAGGTGTGTTCATGTTAGCCTTTGTACCGCCAACTACTTTATCACAAATAGTACCGCCAAGGCCGTAAATTAATTGAGGAGCAGATGCACCCCAATGTAATTGAAGGTTAGCACCTCTTTGGAGATAAACTTTACCTGAGTTAGAAAGCTTAGCGAATTTTCTAGCAGTTGTCTTGAATTCTTCCCAAGTCCAACCGTTCTTTGGATATGCTACGCCTGCTTGATCGAAGAGCTTCTTGTTGTAAATCAAAATAACACGGTTGTAGTCACGTGGCATCATATATTGTTTGCCATCATATTGACCGCAAAGAAGCATTGATTCATACATATCACTGCTATCGAACTTGTACTTTTTGTAGTATGGCTTAAGGTCAACTAATACGCCTTTTGAAGCCAAAGTACGAACGTTTGTGTCAGAAACCCAAACGAGATCAGGTGCAGTACCTGCAGCAACTTGAGTTATAAGCTTTTGAGTATATTCACCAACAACAGGTTCTTGCTTGAAAGCAATACCTTTATTTTTGTTAGCATAGCTCTTGAGCATACCTTCAACAGCATCAACACCAGAGTCTCCAGAAACAGCAATACGAATAACTATCTGGCCTTTTTCGTTTACTGTTTTACCGCCCGAACCATTGCCGCAACCAGCTAATGCAACAGTAGCCATTAATACGACAGCGAGAACAAGAGCAAACAATCTAATAACTTTTTTCATCTTGAATTCACACTCCAATATTTTTATTTTTAAAAGTTATTTCTAATTAGTAAGTTGCGGTTAAAAAGCGAAGTTTTTTCTCTCTTTTCTCAAAAATACAATTATGTAAAATTCAAGCAAATAAACAACCTTGTTTTTTTAAAAATTTCAAAGAAAAATAGAAAACGGCGCTCAATACACCACATTACTATAGACATTACTCATTATATCATAGTTTTCAAAAAAATCAATACATTAAACAAAAAATTTTCAATTTTTTTAAATGTATTTATCTTTTTAAACAAAACAATTTTGTAAATTTAACAATAATCTACAAAAAATGACTTTTTGAGTGCCAAATAACAAAATTTGTAGTAATTTGTAGAAACAACTTTCACTATTAAACATTATAATTTATTTTTTAAAACTAGTCAAGTATCATTATCGCTAAACTTTTTCAAAAAAATAGGAGGGTAATAACACCCTCCTACCATAATTTATATAATTTTATTTTTTCTTTTTAAAAACAAAAACGCAAACGTAAACACCGGCAGCAACGAAAATCACTGCAGTAACAATAATAACTACAACAATAATAGTATTATTGCTGTTTGTTTTATTATTGTTCAAGCTATTATTAGTGTTATTATTATTGCCGTTGTTGTTCTCATCGTTTGGTTTCTGGTCCTTAATATTGGTTGTTTGCACAGCACCTTTTTTTGGTTCTTTAGCAACACCATCGCCAACCGTGATATAAACACCTTTTTCTACCGCTACCGATTTATCAAGACCTTTTATATTATCGCCGTTTTTAACGCGAAGTTTGTTTATACCCTCTTTGGTCATATCCCAATACATACTTGCGTTAATTTTGCCTGTGATATCGGTCCATTGTTCATCGAATTCGGCTTTACATTTTGAAGAATCCGCAGTAAATACGCCAGTGTTCTCATTATAATCGTTAAATGATGCAACCATAACTATACGAGGTGATTCATTGTTAAGAAGAATTTCCCAACCTGTACGATACCACTGGCCTTGTTTACGATATATGCTAATATCAGGTTTTTCTGCGTGGTGTACCGCTTGACCGGGACAAACAACGAATACTTCTTCATCGAGCTTGTGACCATTGCGATTATCCCAACCATAAGTACCGGGTTCACCCATTTGACCATTTCTTACAGTAAATTTATCTAAATAGGTTCTATCGCCTTTGTAATAGTTAAGTCCGATACCTTCTTTGGTAAAAATATTATAACCCCAGTGGTGTAAAACGATTAGAGGCTTACCATCAAGTGTATAATAATCATCGCCGTAAACACTATTTTTAAAATAATTGTTATAAACAGCTTTTGCTTGTTTTTCAGAAACTTCACCTATAGAGTAGTTATCCGATTGGCGAATTTTCTCATAAACGCCTACCGCAATAGAATAACGAATTTTCCAATCGTTACTTTTGTTCCATTTGTCAATACGCTCGCAAGTAAGTTTAACTAAACTATCAATTTCTCTGCCTGTTTCACTCCAACCATAAGAAACCTCTTGAGTTAAACCGCCATTGGTATGATCAAACAAAATAAAGTCAATTTTAGCATCAGCAATTTGTTTTAATTGGAAATCGATATGTTCAACATTTGAACTATCAAGAATACCATAACTACCATCAGGCATAAGGGTACGGAATTTAATCGGCCAACCCGAACCGAAATTATTTATCCAATTAGCAGCACTGTTGTATGTAACAAACCAAGTACCAACATCAGTTTTACCGCCGTTACCGTTAGTTTCAAAATCACGTGGAGATTTTTCAGCCGAAGCACAAACAGTAAGACACGCAACTGATAAAATTAATACTATCAATAAACAAATTATTTTTTTAATCATAACTTTCTCCTTAATATATAGTTAAATTATTATATCATTAATAAAAGTTTTTTGCTACTGTTAATTCCGCCAAATTTTTATGTGAATTTTGTATATATTAAATAATTTTTAAAATTAAAACCCGAATAAGATCTATTGTGTTTACTGGACTGTTGCTATTGACATAAGTATATGTTTGTAGTAGTATATAACTGTAATATATATTATATTAAACTCTTGGAGGAAAAATATGAGCGAGTTTAACGGAATGGCTTTAGGCATATTTGAATTAGATAACGAATGTGCTTGTTTTGTAGCATTAGATGCAGCGGCTAAAGCTGCAAACGTAAAAATTCAAGCAGTTGAAAGAAACCGTTTAGGTGCGGGTGCTTGTGTTAAAATGCGCGGCACTGTTTCGGACATAAAGTCAGCAATGGAGGTTGCTTTAAAAACAGCTGAACCTATTGCGAAAATCGTTTCACACACTATTATTGCTTCACCCGATGAAGAAACCGAAACGGCAGTTTCAATGACAATAAACAAATAGGAGAAAAATTATGGTATACGGTGCATACGGACTTGTAGAAGTTCTTGGAGATATAAATAGTGTGGTTGTAGTTGACCAAATGTTAAAAACCGCTGAAGTTAACTTTGAAACTACCGACACAAAATGCGGCGGACATGCGCTTGTTTTTATAAGCGGCGAAGTTTCAGCAGTAACATCCGCGATTGACAGCGTTACTAACAACCCACCTTGCAAAATTTTTAAATCCGCAGTCGTTTCAAACCCTTCGGAAGAAATGATAAACATTGTTGAAATGTTCAAAGCAAGAAAAGCAAAGAAATAATAAATTAACATATAAAAAGGGAATCGGCTTAAACCGATTCCCTTTTTTGTTGTAATAAGTTTTAATTTGTGCTATTATAGTTTTGGTGATAAATATGGAATTGCCAAAACGCAAACCGACCAGACTGAAAAATTACGATTACAGCCAAAACGGTTATTATTTTATAACAATTTGTACCCATAACCGCAAAAAGATATTATCCAATATTGTAGGGGATGGCGTTTACGACATCCCGAAAACGATATTATCCCCCTGCGGCAAAATTGTGGAAAAATATATCGAAAAAATGAATTGTCAATATGATAATGTTTGCATAAATAAATATGTCATAATGCCAAATCATATTCATTGGATTTTGGTGCTTAAAAACAACGGGATGTCGCAAGCGCCATCCCCTACAAACGCAATCGTCCCTAAATTTATATCATTATTTAAGAGGTATTGCAATCGTGAATATGGTGAAAGTCTTTTTCAACGTTCATTCCACGACCATATAATACGTGACCAAAACGATTATTTGAAAATTTGGAAATATATAGATACCAACCCTCAAAAATGGAACGAAGATTGTTTTTATACCGAATAAACAATGTGCCGCATCCAAAAGATGCGGCACATTTCATGCGTTAGCATTTCATTCATTATATGAATTTCATTTGCCGATAAGGCAAATTTCATTACAAATAATCACAGATTATTTGTTAAGTGCTTCGTTAACTGCAACAGCGCAAGCAACAGTCATACCAACCATTGGGTTGTTACCTGCACCGATAAGACCCATCATCTCAACGCATTTTGAAACAGTAGATAAAAGGCTTTTTTAGAACATAGCCCGAAAGCCTTGTTATAACTTGCTTTTTAACACTATTAAACTATAAAATCCGGCCTGCCAAACACATCGTTTTGATTTTTCTTGATTACATTATAACGTGTTTGAATGTGTTTGTAAGCGTTTTTTCAATCTATTGTCCAGTTTTTCACTGCACAAAGAGTTTGCATTATTTGAGTTTATTTTAAACGTAATGAGCCTATCCTTTCTAAAAAGCAAACTTCCTTTTCTTCCTCAGCGCTAAGTATAGTTAAATCAACAAACAAGCCAGTAGCGTTTTCTACTTTTTTTGCAAACTCTTTTGCTTGATGATGCATTGCGGTTGTATACTCTAAGTAAATAATTAGAATATCAATATCATTTGGCATTCTATTCGCATTTAACACTGAGCCAAATAAATACACAGTTTCAGCTGCATGTAGTAATGATATGTGTTTTCGCACTGTTTCAATAATATTGTTGTGCATTCTACACCTCGTTTATATAAGCGCGAAAAGCGTCCGTCGTCATCAGTTTGACCTTCATTTGCCTCGCGCGTTCGTGAGCTTTTTGAGATATGCAACTCTCTCCATTCCAACCATGTAGATTTACAATTATACTATTTTCCTCCGGGTGCATAGACATTAAATCTGCATCACTAAGGCAATACACATAAACAAATATAAATTTTACACCGTTAACTACAATCTCGCGCAAATTGTTAGGCTTTGAAAATTTCCACTTAAGCTTCTTGGTTCTCAGGCAAGTAAAAGCGAAGTTTAAACTATCAAATCTAAAATCAGCTCGTCTAAAACAGTTGTAATCATTGTACAACTGCCTCAAGCGAGGGGTATCTTTTAAGAAAAGTGACTTGGTTACGTCTCCCTCCACAAAAGACAAAAATGGCGATTCTATTCCAAGAACGATGTTTTTATAAATGCCTTCTTTTCTAAAACTCGCAATTAAGGCTTCCAAAGATTCCGTTGAAGGCAGGAACGAATCTTCAACAGGGGCAATACCAAACATTGAGTTTATCTCAATTGGAAATAGAATCTGTCGGCTCTTTTCTTCATCACTGCGAGTTGCTTCAAATTCATTTGCGTGAGCAATAAACTTTTGAATATAACTCAGATTAGAATATGATTCTTCGGAATGCGTTTGAAATAAGTGAAAATTGGATTCAAATAAGGCTTTAAGCTTCCTATTATTAATTAACAATCGTCCCTCAAATTTATCCCACAGAATTTTATTGCCGTTTAAAAAGTAATTTTCGAAATACGATTTATTTTCTAAAAGAATGGGGACAACGGTTTCTCTCAACTCTTTAAAAGAAGTATACGTTTTACTAAAAAATCTATCAACTTCATTTCTTCTGATTTGTTTCCATTCGCGTATTTGATCTATAGTAAATAAATGAAGCTTATCGAATTTTTTGTGACAATTAGGACACAGTATTACCAAATTATGAAAAGAATTATCTTTTGTTTCGCAATAAGGCACAATGTGTGCTCTCTCTATTATATCACCATCACCTATGAACAACTCTGTTTGGCAATCCGGGTTCATACACCTTCCCATAGCCTCAGAGTAAAGTGCCCTTTCAATGTAAACATCAATTTTATCTCTACTCATATTGTTACCCTCGTCTTATTTTTTGAATTTAATAATTTTAATAATTATATCACGAACTCCACACACTTTCAACGCATAACGAATTTAATAATTAAATAAGCGTTTTAAACAAAGTACGAAAGCCTTGTTGCATCTTTCTATTTAACACTATAATATTGTAAAATCCGTTTCGTTAAACACATCGTTTTGAGGTTTCTTAAACACTTTATAACGCATTTTTAAATGTTTGTAAGCTGGTTTTTTATTAAATTCACTATATCAAATTTATTTTTAAATCGGAATTTCAAACCATATGTAGAAATTTATAATAATCTGTGATATACTAGAGATGGTTATATTTTATCATAATTTAAGAAGTGAATTTTATATCATTTTCATAAATAACTTATGTTATGAAAAGCCATTCCTTAAAATGAATACACATCATTCAAAATCACTAAAACGCAAATAGATATTTGCTCCGATGGTTAGAAATATAACCTTGTACTACACCAACGTATTTAGATTAATATTGCTAATAGACAATATAGATGAGGTGGTTAAAATGAAAATTGATTTGCACTGTCATACTAAAAGCATAAAACAAGGCGATGGAAATAGTAGAAATGTTACCTTAGAAATGTTTAGAGAAAAGGTAATTGATGCAGATATTAAAATACTTGCGGTAACTAACCATAACTCATTTGATTTTGCACAATTTGTTGAACTTCAAAATGCTGTAAAAGATATTTGTCAAGTATGGCCTGGTGTTGAAATCGATGCACAAGGTTCAACCGGAAATAAATTTCATCTTATTGTTGTTGCTAATCCAAATAATGTTAAAACGTTTAATGACAAAATTCAACAATTATATTGCGGTAAAAATATTGAAACTTGTCAATTGTCATGTGAAGAAATTTACAACTGTTTAAACGAATGTGATGTGATTTATATTCCACACTTACATAAAAAACCCGGAATTTCAACTGAAGATTACGAAAAACTGATATCTTTGGTGGGAGATTCGAGCAGAGTATTTGGAGAACCCTCTGACAATAAATCGTTGGGTGTATTTGCCAACCATAATTTTAACGTAATTATAGGTAGCGACGTTAAAGATTGGAAAAATTACGAAAATTCTACTTTTGCAGAACTAAAACTCCCCGTCGAAAATTTCAATCAATTTTGCTTGTTATCTAAAAGAGACGAGACTGTTGTTAATACTTTGCTAGGTAAAAAGCAATCATACGATGTGATCGCTAAACCTCACAAGTCCGTTTCATTAACATTGAGAATTTTTAACGATGTCAATATAATTTTTGGACAAAAAGGCACTGGAAAAAGTGAAATCCTAGATTCATTATATAACAACTTGCTTTCTCAAGGTTTAAGATGTTCAAAATATATTGGTTCAGAGAAAGATGATGAATTCAAGATGTTATTATCAACAAGTGACATGGATCGAGATTTATCAAAGGTGGATTCTGAAGATTGCTTGAATGAGTTTTTGGCTTTGCAAAATTGGGCGGAGATTTCCCCAACGTCTTTTTCTGATTACTTGGATTGGTACAGAACAAAAGATCATAACAAAAACAAGAGTAAGATGAAAATCACTGAAGCCACATCGATTAACGAGACAGATCCCCCTCTATACAGTTCGCACTCATATGATTTTAAAAACATTAAAGCTTTTATTAAATATTGCGAAAAAATCAATTTGGATTTGTATCTATCTTGCGAAGAAAAGAAGAGCTTTTTAGAACTCATATCTAAATTAAAACGACAAAGCACTAAATTATTGTCACTAGACCTGATTGATATATACTCATCAGAACTCACAAACTATAGTATTAATATAATCAAACAGATTGCTGACAGGAATTCAAACTCAATTTCAAAACCATCAAGTACAGGATTTTACAACTTGGCACAAAATAGACTAAATATTAAAAGGTCTGTAAATAAGATTCTCTCAAACATAGAATCTAAAGAGAAATGTACAAGAGAGATATTAGGTGAACTCGAAAATAAAGGAAAAATATATATTCAAAAACGATACAGAATGCTCTGCTCTAATTCTAGAACAGCTGAATTTAGTGTCAATATTACCCCATTAAAACAAGCAGTAGAATTGCTTAATAAAATGTCGAACAATATATTCTTTGAAGATTTAGCAAGTGACATTGATGAATTTACCTCTATTTGTAACGAGAACAAGTTCGACACAGTCAAGCCTTTTTTAGGATTATCAAAACAAATAGTTACCGAGGATAATTGCGAGTATTTACCGTCTAACGGTGAAAAAGGAATACTATTGTTACAAAATTTATTAAGAACTGATGTGGATGCTTATTTTTTGGACGAGCCAGAATTGGGGATGGGTAATTCTTATATAGATTCAATAATACGCCCACAAATATGTGGATTAGCTAAAAGGCACAAAGCTGTAATAATTGCTACCCATAATGCAAACATTGCTGTTCGAACTCTACCATATATGTCTATATTTAGAACATATGAAAATGGCCAATACAATACTTATACTGGAAATCCGTTCAACGATAAACTTTCTAATATAGAAAATCCAAATGATGTTAGAAGTTGGACCGCCGAAAGTTTACACACACTAGAAGGCGGTCGTGAGGCTTTTTATGAAAGGAAGGATATATATGAATCAAATGGAAATTAAAGTGACCTTAACTGTTATCGAAGACTCCGATGTTTTGGTTTTTTATCTTGATGAAGAAAAACCAAATGAATATGTTGTTAATTTGAACAACGCTAACAATCAACAAGATATAAAAAGAGTTTTTGTAAAATTGCTTGAGATGTTATTTGACAACGATATAAAACTCCAATTAGAAATA
>JAZNCS010000065.1:0-37504 GCA_045587685.1 Acutalibacteraceae bacterium | reverse complement strand
ACGACATGGCTACGATCCGACTTAATTATTTTATATGGCAAATACTAAAAAGGTTACTACACCGACTGCCGCACCGACTTCGGAACCCATCACTAAGAAGGCAGTAAAAATCACTGATGATATGATTATTAATGTTAAAAGTGGTGTTTTTGGCACTCTGGTGTATGTTGATAGAAAAACTGGCGAAGAAGTGACTTGGGAAAACGAGGGCGATATACAGCAGGTTAGTTTTGCTTTGCTTCGCTCTATGAAAGCTTCACAAGTTGCTTTTATGAAAGACAATTGGATTTTGATTGATTCAGTTGAAGGACACGAAGATATTACTGTTGAAGATGTTTATAAGGCACTGTTTGTTCAGCAGTATTATAAAAACATAATTGACCCAGATGACTATTCAGTTGTATGCGGTTGGTCTTTGAGCGACATTGAAAAGAAAATCCCGTTGCTTACCAAAAATGCAAAAACCAATCTCGCTATAGCTTTGAATACTTATATTGAAAGTGGCGATTTAGACTCGCTCAAGAAAATAAAGGCTTTTGAGAAAGCGTTAGATTGTTCTCTTTGTAAGCCAGAATAATATAGGAGGTGCGTATGGCAACTCCATATTCAGATATATACGAAAGAGCAATTTTTAAGTTCCAAGATAATACTCTATTTCAGTTTACCGACGCAGAAAAAGAACAGATATTGGAAAAGTATCTTACTTCCGCTATCGTAAAATTTTCTTCTGTCTGCAAAATAGACTTGTCTAATAGAAAAAATGGAATTTTTAATGAAACTCTTGATGACGAATGTATAGAAATTTTAGCATTGGGAATTGCTTACTATTGGCTTTCCGCAAAAGCACTAAATGTTAGATTGTTAAGAAATAATCTTTCAACAAAAGATTTTAGTACATTTTCTAATGCAAATATTCTAAAAGAAATTAACGCAACAAAGAATTCGGTTCAAAAAGAATTTTTTAATGCAATTACAAATTACTCGTATCGTCACGGTGATTTAGTAAATATGGAAGTTTAGGTGAGCTATTATGGATTGGGGTTTATATAATACTATGCTTTCAGCCTACGGCTCATCTGATAGCGAAACTGTGTTAAACGAAACAAAGGAAAACTTTATTGCTTCAATCGTTGAAAATCCGTCATATAGAGATAACGCTTATAAAAACGGTGAAAAATGCAGGTTGGTTATTGACAGAACGGAAACTTCTTATAAATACAAAATCATAGCTTTTCCCGATGAAGATTTATATGCTGGCGATTTAATAAGCGTAGATGATGAAAATTTGATTGTTACAGAGGTTAGAAGTTTAAATCCATTACAAAAAGTAGGCACGGCTTGGCTCTGCAATATCAATCTTTCATTCCAAAATGGCACTCACGATATAATTACTCGTCCTGCTGTTTTAGATAGCGGTGTTTATTCAACCACTAAAAACGGTAATGAAGAGTTGCAATATGTGGATAAGCAGTTTAAATTATACCTACCGTATGATGACGACACTAAGAAAATATTTGTAGACAAACGTATTGCCGTTGATACTCGATTTGATAAGCACGGGAAAGAAATTCTTGAAGTGTATAGCGTCACTGGTATCAATAGGGTCGCCAGAAGTTATGGTAAAGGTGGGCACTTGCTTATTTGTGAACTGCGAAGTGGCACATATTCGCCTTCAGAAGACAATTTGGAACTAATGATATGTGACTATATTGCAGAAAATGATAGTGGTAGTTCCGCAATTGAACTACTCCCCTGCTCTATTTCTGGCAGACCAACAATTATGATAGGACAAACACGAACATATACTGCGACATTCTACGATGCAGATAACCAAGAAGTTAGTGGAATTGAGCCTATATGGAATATAATCAGCAATATAGAAGTTTCTACACAAGAAGTAGATAATACAATAAAAATCACTGTACCTGACAACGAAGATTATATCGGTGAGATGATACAAGTGATACTAACTGATACTAACGGTTTATACAAACCGTTTACATTTGAAGTGGAGGTAACTGTATAATGGCTGTTAATACTCCGCTTGATGAAATAATCGACTACAAAGATACCGCAATTAAAAAAATGCTCGCTTCACAAGATATTATGAGTTTTATGTTTGATATTCCTAATATTGATATGGAAGGTGACGAGGTTTATAACGCCAGAGAAGAAAACTTTTTTGATTATGGTGTAAATCCCGATACTATTCAAACTGACAATGTTTCTATATTTGTTCAATCAAGTATGGTAAATCGACCTAATGCAAATTTTAAAGGTATGGCCGTAACCATATCTATCGTTTGCAATGTAGGTTATATCAAACTTGACAAAAAGAAATTTAAAGGTATTAAGGGAAATCGAATAGACAATATTGCTCGTCAAATTGTAGTCGCACTTGACGATGATGACCAAGAATTTGGCATAGGAGAGTTAACTTTAACTCAATGTCGTCCGGTGAATGTACCAAAGGGTTATACAGCAGTCGAACTTGCTTATGAGGTTGATGACTTTGCTGACGATACGAGGTGGTAGTGAATGAAAATTCCACAGTTTGCCTTGTTGAGTCCTGACCCTTTTGTATTACAAGGAGTAGGAACTTTAAAGTCCCCTACTCTTAAAGAAATATCCCCAAGCAATATGATGAAGTATTCTTTATACGCTTTAGCGACCCAAGTTTTATTTGGGTCAAAACAAGACATCATAGAACTTGGTAAAAATATGGGTGAAAATAATACTTACCATAAGTTAATTGAACCCGATATTGAAATAACTTCAAAATTCAATTTAATAATTAATTCCGTTGATTTGAGAGAAGCGCTTTGCGAAGCACTTGCTCTCTTTTTTTGCAATAAAATCGTCTTTTCGCCTGAAAACAAGTGTTTTTTGGTACTTTCGGCTATAGATGAAAAGTGGAATATTGTCGGCAGTATTAACGACGACAATTACTTATTTATAGAAGATTTACTGAAACAACTTTTACATTGTGAGTCCGAGTATTCTGATAAGGAATTGAAGTTTTCATCAGATAAAGTAAAAGAATTATGGGAGAAGGTCTCTCAGGCCGAAGAAAAAGAAAAGGCAGATGTTAATGCAAGAGATTATGAAATAGGAAACATTGTTTCCAAATTATGCGTATGTGGAATTGGGTATACAGTTGAAAACATTTACAACTTGACTGTTTATCAGTTGTACGACCAATTTTCTGCTTATATGCAAAACAGAATTAGCCAACTTTCAGAAAATGCTTATGCTCATAACGGTGGCGAAGATTTCGATATGAATAGTTGGCTCAGAAAATAAATTAGGAGGATACCTTAATGAAAAAAACTGCTAACAGAAAAGGTGCTAAGATTCAGTTATATAAATATTCTGACAAGTCTCTTTTTGCTTACATTGATTTTGCTAACTCGGTATCAATTGAGTTGAATTCAAATCGTGTTTATGCTACTGGCGGAGATAGTGGTGCTCGTCAGGTTGGTTTTGATGACCCGATTGAAGGTACTTTAAAAATTTCCACACAAATTGTTCCTATTGAGTTTATGGCTCTTGCTTGTTCTCCTGACGGTGTTGCAACGGGCGGTGAGCTTGCAATGAGAGAAAAGATTACTGTTGCAACCGAAGGAAAATTAACTCTTACAAAAACTCCTGTTGCTGGAACAATTTATATTTACAAAGAAGGCGAAGATATTACTGCTACACCCGCTGCAACAACAGCTACTGGTTCAGAAGTAACAATTACAGGTGCAAAAGTTGGAGATGTTTATATTGCTTATTATATCGTAGCAAGTGAAACTGCCAAATCAATTACATTTAGCAACAATCAAACACCCGGCTGTTACATTGTTTACGGCGATACTGTATGGAAAGATACTAATGATACTGTTATTGGTGAGCACTTTAAGGCACACAAGGCTATGCCCCAGAAAGCCTTCTCAATTACATATCAGGGTTCGGGCGACCCTTTAACTTTTGAAATGACATTTGACCTTATGGAAGACGAAGACGGAAAAGTTTACACTCCTACTTTTATTGAATAATGTCGAATAAAAAAATAATCGAAGCCGTTGAGTCTAAAGAGGTTGTGAAAATTCCAAAATGGAAATCAAAGGTATGTCGTGTTGTAAATTATATTCCGTCGCACGGCATACTTGGTTTTGATTTTGACGGTGTTGGTTGTCAAATCGGTGTTGAGAAAAATCTTAACATTGGACGAACAATCAAGGTTCAATATATGGGCAAAATCGGTAAAGATATAAAATTTAAAATGTAAAGGAAAGAGTAGGACGATAATAATTGTCCTACTCTATTTTTTAATAATGAAAATACTTGCAATAGACCAATCAAGACATGGTGGGTATGCCATATTTGATTATGAAACAAAAAGATTGGTTTCTTACGGATTGTTTAGCTTTCCTGATAGGAAATATACTTACCCCATGGCTATTTATAAACTAAAAAAATTAGTTAAATCTTTAGTCAGGGAAAATGATATTGGCGCTTGTTTTATTGAAGAAGTTTCGTATCAAAGAAATCTTAATGGATTTAAGCGTTTAGCACAAATGCAAGGTGTTCTTGAGAATTTCTTCATTGAAAACGAAATGTTGTATGACATTATTCAGCCAACATTATGGCAGAAGTATGCCAACGCACGTAAACGAACCCAAAAAGAAATTAAAAACAAGGTTGTTGAAGCAAATACCGCAGGTAAAAAAGAAACCAAGGTGTTATCAATTCAGTTCGCACACGACGTATATAAAGTTGATACACACAACGATGGTATCGCGGATGCAATTGGCATAGGTCATTATGCCGTTAACAATATAAAAATTGAAGTAAATAAGGAGTAGTTAGATTGAGTAAGAAAATTAGCTCTAAAACTATTGATGCAATAATTAAGAAAAACACAAAAGAGAATAAAACTCTTATTTTAAAAACAGCAGACGCAGAGATTGAGGTTGTAATTAAACCTTACATATCATATCAGGAACGTACTCAGATGGTTAATGATATTGCGAGTGAGTGTTATGACGAAATCGGCAATTATCATCCTGAGTTTTTTGATATTGCGTACAAGATTGCGTTGATTGAGCATTTTACAAATATCAATACAGATATTAAAGACTCTGTTAATCAAATGCACATTTTATGCGAAAATACAAATCTCATTGAAGAGATTGAAAGCCTTTTAGGAGACAGTGTTAGACAGATTTGGTATGACGCTAAGGATATTATCAACTGGCGGAATGAACAGTCTCTCAAGTCTAATGCTTGGGACGATGTTGTTTATATGATATCTGGGTTGTTGGATAAACTCGCAGATAGACTTGATAAGATGCCTGAAACAAGCAAAGAAGATGCAGATAAATTTGCTGCATTAACTGCAAAACTCGGCAATATGTCAGAGGATAAAATCATTGACGGAATTTTGAAATTTCATAATAAAGAAAATTAAAAATAATACCCCAATTTTCGGGGTAAGAAAGTTGGGGAAATTATGCTTGAATTTTTTGAAAACGCAAAAGTTATAATAACATTCTTAGGAAGTCTTATTACTTTTACCACAATTCTTGTTAGCGCAGTAAAACCATTAAGAAACAAGTTTATTCAGTGGATTGTTAATAAAACTGGCTCTAATAATATGGCTTCAAAAACAGAGTTGACGGATGTAAAAAATGAACTTTCTTCTATTAAAACGATGTTAAGCGAACACATTGAAAAAGACCAACAGAAAGCCACGGAAATGAAAAATCTTCAAACAACTGTTGGTGAATTAAAGACCACAGTTAATGGTCTTGAGAAGAAAGTAGAAAAACTTAATACTGTCGTTGATGATATGAAGAAAAAGTTAGAAACAGTTGAAGAATCTGAACAGTGTGTTCAAAGAACTAATATATTAAGAATTTATTATAAATACTTACCTACTGGTGAAATTCCCGCTTATGAATTTGAAACACTTTCAAAAGATTACCATTCCTATAAAAAACTTCACGGAAACACTTTTGTAGATGATATTTGGAAGATAATGTCAAAAGAGTGGAGAGTTATTCCTGACGGTAGGTATAGGTAAGTACATAAGGAGGTCAGTTTATGATTTCCGCTAACGAAATAAACGCCTTGTTGAAAGATTATCTTAAATCGTCTGACGGACAAGATTTTCTAAAAAAGCAAGGAGTTTCTGTAAACTTTTATGACGAAGAGCAATTAAGACAAATTGCCGAACATTTAAAGAATAATATTATAAATGAATTCCTTAGAATAACAAATCATGCTTCGTTGATTGATGCCCAAGATTATTTTGGTGGTGCTCACGTTAAGGTAGGAAAGGTTACCCACACGAAAAATGGCGACAAGGTTAATATAAACTTTTCAGACCATTCTTTATATCGTCCCTCACTGGTTGGTCACAATGGTAAGCCAACTGGCAGTGGCGTTGATGATATATTTGCCCTAATCACGAATGGTACAAGCAAGTCAGCCAGAGTATATGGTTACTGGACTTATTACTCTGAAGGAATGGGTTACGGTGCTGAAGAAACTTGGACAAGGGCTTGGCTACCAAGGCGAGGCAAACCATTTATAGAAGCGATTATAAAACATTATGAAGCCGCTAATCCCGGCTTAAAAATAACATATCCTCCAAACTGGAGGTAAAAAGACGGTCTCCGTCAATCTTTTGTCAAGTAAAATTCAAATTTACTTGACATTTTTATTATAAAGGACGGTGATTAAAAATTGGCTAAACAACAAATAGGACTTTTATTTGGCGCAAAAGGTGGCGGAAAACTTAGTGGTGAGTCAGGTCAACTGATATTACAACAGTTAAATAAAATCGCCAGAAGCATTGATAATACGAACAACCGAATGAAAGTTGTAATTGGTGTTAATGAAAATCAAACGCGCCAATTAATACAAAAACAATTAAATAATATTTCCAAAGGTCTTAAGATTACCATTGGCGGAAATACGAATGCTACCCAAGGTGCTCAAAAACAAGTTAGAGATTTAACAAGGCAAGTTGACAATGCTCTGAATAAACTTGCTGGCATGGGTAATGAGGCAGATTCAAGAAGGTATGATAATGCAAAAGGTCTTGGGCTGTCTGTGTATAAAGACTACACAAAAGCTGTAAATGAAGCCAAAGCAGCTAGGGATGCATTAGACAAAGACCCTACAAATCGACAATTGCAACAAGAGCTTATCGACAAAGTTAGAATAGCAACAAATGAGCAAAAACGATTAAGTGCGGCTTTTAAAGACACTACTGCTTTTGATTTACAAGAATTATCTTACAATAAGGTAATTGCAAGAATTACGGAGTATCAAGCAAAGTTCAAAGATACCCTTAAAAACACACCGCAACTTGCTGCACAGCTTGAAGAGTTAAGACAAAAATTAGATAGTGGCGCATTTAAAAGTGAAGGCACCGAAAGCGATGCCCAAAATCAATTTGTTAAACTAACAAATGAAATTCGCAAAGCTGGTGGTGAAGCCGAAACTCTTGGTCAAAAGATTAGACGAATTTTCGGAGAAAAACTCGGTTACGGCATTATAGCAAGCGCCGCTATGATGGCAAGGCGTAGCATCCGAGAAATGTATAACAATGTTGTGCAAATTGATACAGCTATGACCGAGCTTAAAAAAGTCACAAATGAAACTGATGACGCATATAAAAAGTTTTTAGACGGTTCAGCAGAACGTGCACAAAAACTCGGAGCAACTATTTCAGATGTTGTTACTGCAACCGCTGACTTTGCGAGATTAGGATATAATCTTGAAGATGCATCTATTTTATCAGATACCGCCACTATTTATAAAAACGTTGGCGATGGTATAAGCGATATTAATAGCGCGAGCGAAAGTATTATTTCGACTATGAAAGCCTTTGGTTACGAAGCTTCAGACGCAATGAGTATCGTAGATAAGTTCAACGAGGTCGGTAATAACTACGCTATCTCGTCAAAGGGCGTTGGAGATGCACTCTTAAATTCTGCTTCTGCAATGGCCGCTGCAAACAATACACTAGATGAAACTATTGCGCTATCAACAGCGGCAAACACAATAGTTCAAAATCCCGAAAAAGTTGGCACCGCCTTAAAAACGGTCTCAATGTATCTTCGTGCAGCTAAAGACGATGCTGAAGATATGGGTGAATCCACTGAGGGAATGGCTGAAAGCGTTTCAGAATTACAAAGCAAACTGCTTTCTCTTACCGGCGGTAAAGTAAATATACTTGAAGCCGACGGTCAAACATATAAAAGCACCTATCAAATACTTAAAGAATTATCAGAGGTTTATGATTCATTATCCGATGTTTCACAAGCAAATATTCTTGAATTAATCGGCGGTAAACGAAATTCAAATATTACAGCTGCACTTCTTGAAGGATTTGATGTTGCAGAAAAATCATTGGCAACTTCAATGGATTCTGCTGGTAGTGCTTTAGAAGAAAATGAAAAATATCTTGATTCAATCAATGGTAAAGTCGCTCAATTAGAGGCAACATTCCAAGACTTGTCTCAAAATGTAATTGATAGCGAAACCGTTAAAGGCTTTGTAGACCTTGGCAATGGTGCTTTGAAGCTTGTTAATTTCCTCGCAGAAATCAAAGCTCTCCTTCCTGCTATCGTTGCAGGATTTATGTCTTGGAAAAACGTAGGTAAACTCAATAGCCCGAATATGCCCGCTTACGCTCAATTGCAATTAGTAGCGTAGGATGTAAAGCGTTTTAAAAGTGGGTGGCACCCACCACGAGCAATCGTGAAATGTTCCCAAACTGCTGGGATTTGTTAATGCCCTAAAACCAAAACGGAGTTGGAAACGACAAACGGCAATGGTGCCGAAAGGCAGAAAAAACTTTAGGGATGACTACAAGTTGAGATAAAATCATTGTTTTATCAGAACAATGCACTAAATAGTCGGTCAACAATACAATATCAGCAGGTAAGCTCCTAACCTTTTATAGCATGGAGAAACTTCAGAGACTTCAAGAGAACCGTACCGCAATTGTACGAAAGGAAAGTCCACTTTAACGACCTATGACAAGCAAACATGTCGAGATAATGGTGAACGGATAACGATATAAATTCGTTTGTTTGTAGTAGTCTGATAAACTACTTTATATCATATAATTTAACATATTTTGTTATCTTTTTATCTACCAATGTTTTATCTTCCTCAGATAATTCACGGTACATTAAAAGAAACTCCTTCTCGTCATCAGAAAGAGTTTCCCAAATTATTTCAGTTTCAATATTTGCATTCATTATTTTCTTCCTTTAATTGAGTGAATTCATTATTGCAACCAATATGTTCGAATATATTAACTACAGTCTCCAAAGTTGGTAATACAAGGCCTCTTTCTATATTACTAACCGTTTCAACTGTTCTGTCAATATATTCTGCAAATTCTTCTTGCGTTTCATTTACTGACAATCTCAATTGTTTAATTTTAGCTCCTACAAGCTTTGGACTTAATTTGTTCAATAACCGCACCCTTAGATTATTGTAACAGAGGTTGGAATAATTTACCACGAAATGCATTTCGGGTTAGAAGAAAAATAATTATGTCGGCGAATGTCGGTTAAAATAATGTTATAATAAGTTTTGTAAAGATGACATTTTTAAAAAATTCTTGACATAGTTTTTTAAAAATAGTATATTATAAGTGTAGCAATTATATCGAAGGTTGACTAATTATTATGAGAGGGCGTGTATTTATGTGTTCAAAACTTGATTTTGACAAATTGAAAAATAGAAAAAGAAATATTATTACAACCGCCGATTCTCTTAAAGAAATAGTGCCATTTGTTTGGAATGAAGATGCCATAAAAAATAAAGAAGTTGAGATTTTCGGAGGAAGTAATACGGATGTGCAAAAAGCGTGATTTAATCCTTGTGGAAAAATATGAGTCTACAGGAGCTTCTGTAGGTAGGCACACTTTTGTTGTCATTGATGATTCAAATGGTGAAATACAGGGTGTTTCATATGATATAGTTTGTAATGTTCTTTCATCCTTTAAAGATGAGGAGCAAAGAAAAAGAAAATTATCTTATCCGGGTAACTTTCCTATAACTGCAAGTGACACTTCAGTGAAAGAGGGAAATTCTAAAGAAGGTTACATAAAAGCAGACCAATTTTATTATTTTAAAAAAGAAATGATTGATTATCAAGTCATTGGTAGCATTAACAAAGAAAAATTCAACTTGTTAATGCAGTTTATAAATGACGGAAATTTCGATATAATTGACATCACAGATAATATTTAACACATTTTTAAACCGCCCACAGTTAAGTGGACGGTTTTCTTATACCTTAAAATGTTGCTTTGCACTTCTTACACTCATAAGTCTTCCCTATCTTATTAGAACCCAACCCCCACATAAAAGCAGAAGCACTTCTATCGAGCGCAGTTAGTTTCTTGAGGTCTGTAGAGCCACAGATTGGGCACTTAGGAATTCTTAAAAGTTCTTCGATTTGTTTGTTTATTTGGTCTTGCGTTGCCCACTCATTATGTTCAAATTCGGTACCCCCACATATTGCACATTTTTTAGCATCATCGTCATGAATAGCGCCTTTACCACAATGTTTGCAATTTTTCATAAAATCCTCTTTTCTGCTTTATTTTATAGTTCACCACTATAAGTTAGATATTCAATATAGAACAAACGGGTACAACATCAATATTTAATATTATACCATCCTTGTTTAATAAAGTAGATAAAAATATTATTAGTAAATACAACTCAGCAATTCAAGAAAACCGCAGCCATTTAGAAGCCTGTAAGATTGCTTTAACAGACATATCTGGAGCAACGATAAAATGCAATAAGGCAACAAAAGATGCAATAAGTGCTGCAAATGGTCATACTATTAGTTTAAAACAGATGACATTTGGAGCAAGGGCAGCCGAAGTGGCTACTAAAGCTTTAAATTTGGCTGTAAGTATGGCTGCAACTTGGGCAATTTCTGCTATAATTTCGTCAGTTGTCAAAAGGTATCAAGAAGCAAAACAAGCCCAAGAAGAATTTCGCAGAGAAGTAATTGAAACCGGAAAATCTGCTGATGAAACTAATGATAAGCTTCAGGAATATATATCCACATACTACGAACTTGTTAAGACCGGCGGTAGTGCTGACCAATTAAAGGATTTACAGCAACAAATTGCTGATTTGGTTGGTGTTCAGGCAGATAATCTTGATTTAGTTAACGGAAAACTCGATGATGAGTTAAATAAGTTACAAAGCATATCAATAGAGGAAGCTAAACGAAATAGAGATGCGTTAAATGATAGAAAGATTTCTGCTGGAGAAGACCTTAGAAAACATAACGGAGCTATGTGGTCAGGTACTCTTACAAGTACAGAAACTTTTGACAACCTATCTAAATCATTTAAAAAAGAACTTGAAGAATTAGGATTGCAAAAGATTCGAACAAGCAGCACTAGTTGGGAAATATTTTTACCTTTATCTAATCCTGACGAAATTTTATCAACATATGAAGGACTAAAAAAACTTGAAGCCAAATTGTCATCCATTTTGGGTGATAATAGATATGATGATAAACTTTACAATCAAGTGACTTCTAAAATTGGTGCATTGTCTGAGTATGCTAACGAATATAAGGATGCTCTTAATGCTTTCAACCAAAATGAAGCGATTATAGCAGTTGATGAGAACCTAAAAACATTCACCGGCGAAATTAATGACCAAACTTCATTTAACAATTGGGTAGAAGGAATAATCAATGCCAAAGGTGCCACGGGCGATTATGCCGATGCTATTTGGGAAGTTTGCGAAAGTAGATATCCTCAGTTTAAAAAACAAACAGATGAAGCGGGAGATTCTGCATACAAAGCTTCTTTACAAATACAATCTCTGTCTAATTCTTTAAGTGAACTTGAAAAGATATCAGACAAATTCTCAAAACTTGGCTCTGCAATATCAGAATTAAAAGAAGATGGATATGTTTCTATTAAAACCATTAACGAGATAGCCGAAGGCTTCAAGGGAACTGAAGGTCTTGATAATTATATCGCTCAAATCGCAACCGCTTCTAATACCACTCAGTTGCAAAACTCAATACAAGGTTTAATTAATTCATATTTAAACCAAGAAAGCGTTTTGAAAGGTTTAGACGATGCAAACAAACAAGTATTGATTACTCAATTACAAAGATTGGGTGTCGCCAATGCAGAAGAGGTCATAAATGCTAAAATCGAGCAAAATCTTCCGAATTTAACTCAAAATATGAAAGATTTAAGTTATATGACTTCTCAAAATGCAGCAGCATTATATGCTCAAGCTAAGGGTGCAAATATAGCAGGAACCGAATTAGAAAAGTATGCCAAAATACTTGAAATAACCTTGGAAATAGAAAGACTACAGCAATCAATAGAAGATGCAAAAGCTCGCAAAGGCTATGTTGGTTCAGAAGGTTATCGAGTACAAAGTCATGTTGATAGATACAATAGTCAAATTAGTACAGCTCAAAAGAAAATTCAATCTCTTGTTGATAGTATTAATGTATCACCTATGGACACTGATGTTAAAATTAAAATCAGTATGTCTGGACTTGAAGATTTAAGTGGCTCTGGCAAATCAGCAGAAGAAAAGCGCAAAGAAGCAATTGAAAAACAAAAAGAAAAAGCCGAAGCAGAGATTGCAAAACTCAAATACAAACTTGAAACCAATAAAATTACAGAAGAAAAGTATTTAAAAGACTTAGATTCTGTCTACAAGAGTTTCTACAACAAAACCGCAGATTACCTCGAAGACTACGCTAAATACTCACAAGAAGTCTACGACGGCTTCAAGGATATGTACAAAGAAGACCTTGAGGCTCAAAAAGATGCTTGGGAAGAAAAGAAAGACGCAGTTTCAGAATACTATGATAATCTTCGTGAACAAATCGAAAACGCTCACGACGAAGAGGATTATGAAAAAGAACAGTCTGAAAAGCGCAAAGAAATCTTTGACCTTGATATGCAAATCGCAGAGCTTATGCGCGAAGGTAGTGAAAAGGCTAAGGCTCGAATTGCTGAACTTGAAGAAGAACGCTTAAAAGCTGAAGAAGAACTACTTGACTTTGAAACTGATAAAGCTCGTGAAGATGAGTTATCTCGTCTCGAAAAAGAACAAGAGGCTGAAGAAAAGAAGATTCAAGATAAGATTGACGGCATTCAGAAACAGCTTGATAAACTCGATGAGGATACAATTTCTGTTCGTAACGCAATTATTGCTTACGCTAAAGAAAAAGGTGTTACTCTTGATTTTGCTTATGCTTCAGGTACTCGTTCTTCTGTTGGTGGTTTTGGTCGCATAAACGAAAAAGGTATTGAAATGATTTCCGCACCGGACGGTAACGGAAACTATGTTCCTATGTTACCTAATTCGTATGTATTCTCTGCTAAAGCAACCGAGTTCCTTTGGAAACTTGCAACTGAACACTCATTGCCTCAAGCAATGTACAACAGTATTGCGAAGAGTATTAAAACTCAAAGCAATACACCTTCAGTTAATATTGCTCAGCCGATTACTATTACTATGGGCGATATAATCATTAAGGGCAATGCTGATAAGCAAACTGTTGCTGATATTAAGAAACAACAAGAAAATACCGTGAGAATGGTATTACAAAAAATTAAGGAATTGCAAAAATAGTTTTAACTATTATACTATAATTCAATAAATATATCAAGACCGCTTTTCTAAATTTAGGAGGGCGGTCTTTTACTATACTCGAATAAAGGAAGTGATATTATGCTTTTTGTTAACAACTTCGAGTACGACGGTATCAACTCTAAAAAATATGGTTTATTTTTCGGACATGTGAATACCGAGCGTTTAAAACAGATATGCGGAAATCTTGAGTACAATCAAGTTTTTTACCCGTCTTTAAACCGTCAAGAGATACACGGTGTAAACAAAGACGAATTTCCCCTATCTTTTGATTTAGAGATTATTAGTGCAGAGCCAATCTCGTATTGGACTGCTAAAGAGATTAAAAAATGGCTCTTTAACTCACCTACATATAAAAAACTGTATGCGAGCAGAGTTAAAGACAAAACAGTTGAAAAGATTAACGGAGAAGAAAAACGAAGATATGTAGAGTGCGTATTTACAAATCCTGAAGCCATGTTTTATGCTGACGGCTTGCACGGCTGGAAATGCACCTGTACCCTTTCTTCCGGTTGGGCTTTTCAAGATGAGATTGAAATTACCTATACTGATTTTACAGAGAATATTACCATTCCTGTAGATTCTGACAATGGTGATTATATTTATCCTACATTTACATTTTCAACCGCTGCTACAACTAATCCCGTCTCCCCTGCTATTGTTAATACTTCTGATAATAATAGAGCAATGGTAGTTGAGGATATTCCTGCTCAAACAGAAGTTTATGTTGATTCTGCGGTTGGAACTATAACCGACAGCACTAGCGCAAGTCTTTATCCTCATCTTGTAGACCAAAAGTTTTTAAGATTAGTTAATGGAGATAATGTGTTACAAGTTTCGGGAATTAGTGAATTGACAATAAGATACCAGAATGTGAGGTACATCATATGATTTTGAGCTTTGACAAATTCGAAAGATATGAATTACCTCAAGTAACACTTTGCAACCCAAACAGTAGAGCTACAGAAGTTGACGGAAAAATTACAATAACAGATACCGTTGGTGTGTTATCAAATCCAAAAGGAATGAATTTAAAACTCAACTTCAATGCACCACACGAATTATCTTTCGATTACTATCGACACAAAAGTAGCGACCCTATAAAACAGTCATTTTATGATAGTATTTACGAGGCTATTCAGACCGATAGATACATCTATTTGACTGATATTGGCTACTTTATAATTTCAAGTGTAACCGATAGTGACGAAGATAATATTGATAAAAAATCAATCTCTTGTAAATCGTGTGAAGAGAATGAACTTGCAACTGCTGAAGGTTTACATTTAAAAGAAGGAACTTATTATTTACATACCGAAGACAGCCAAGGTCTATTAGATTTATTTCTTCCTAAAACAGCAGGTTGGACTATGGGTTATATTGACCCCTCTCTACTTACTAAGCCTTATTTTGTTGAAGATACGGAAGTAGATAATGGATATAATTTTCTCTATACTACAACTCAAGATATGTTTGAGTGCATAGTAGAGCCTGATATTATCAAAAGAACTATCAGCGTTTATTCAAGAGTATATTATGCTGAACATCATTTAACAGATATTCATATAGCAAAATATAATTTGCTAAAACATAAAACAGTAGAAGAAAACGATGAAGATAAATATACTGCTTTAAATGTTCAAGGCAAAGATGAAAATCTTGAAATTAGAACTGTTAATCCTACTGGCAAAAATGTTATTTACAACTTTGAGCCAAGATATTCTTGGATGTCCTCTGCCCTTCAGCAAGCCATTGAAAAGTGGCAAGAAAAATGCGAATCTGCTGAAGATGAATATTTGACGCTCCAACAAAGTTATTATACAGAATTAGAAAAACTGTTTAATGAAGAAAAAGATATTGAGGTTCTTAAGGGTGAGCTTGAGCAGTTAAAAGAAACTAAAGATATTGCTTTTACAATGGCAGACGGCAACGAAAAAGACCAGTCTCTAATCAATGTTAACAAATCAATTACTGCTAAACAAGCGGAAATCAATAATGTAACCGCTACTTACAATTCTCATAAAGAAACAATTCGTATAAATTATGAAATTCCCATTGCTCAAATTAACGAAGATTGTGCTTTAGACATAACTGCTGTAGACATTCACGGCAATGCAATATTTACCATTGAACTGCTTAACGAGCTTATGACACATATTAAGCCAACAGAGTATGTTGACGAATATATGCTCGTTACAGAATCCATGACTTATCCTCAAAGATTTGAGAAAGCCAAAGAGTTAATGGATAGAGCGCAGTCACAGTTGGTTAAGATTTCGTCTGGTCAAAAGACCTATTCTATTGATACAAGAAGTTTTCTGTTTAATAAGCAGTTTAAACATTTCTCGGAACAACTTTGTGCCGGTGCAATAATTTATGTTGAAACTAAAAGAGACATAATGGAACAATTGCATTTAACTGGCATTGATATCAGTTTTGATGAAAAATCTGCTGCTCTTACTTTAGGAAATAAGTATGACAGGTCAGATTTAAAAGCACTATACGAAGATGCGCTTGGACAAAATTCAAAGAGTTTTAACGAACTAAAATATATCGCAAGTATTGTCGAAGACCAGCAAAAGCAATTGGATTATCAGAGAAATTGGGTTGCAGACTTGCGAACTCTTACTCTTGATAATGTTTTAACTTCTGAAGACCAAGCTATTGAGATTAATAATCGCGGTTTAATTGGACGTAAGCGTAAATTAGACGAAAATGGTGAGTGGGATTTTGACGAAAATGGCAACCCGTTATTTGACCCAGAGCAAGTTAAATTAATAAATAATACTCTTGTTTTTACAAATGATAACTGGCAACATGCTTCAACAGCCGTTGGCAAAATCGCAGTTGGATATAATTCTGATGGTAGTGTTAAGTACGATTATGGCATGAATGGTCGAGTGATAATTGGTGAGTTAATACTTGGTAATAATCTTGTTCTAACTGGAACTGGCGCTGGCATTAAAATTACCGATAGTAATGGTAATGACGCTTTTTATGCAGATGATAACGGTAATCTTGTTTTAAATGGAAGGATTGAAGCAAAGAGTGGCACTATAGGCGGATGGAATATAACAGACTGGAATCTTAGTTCTACTGTTTATAATAATGAGGGCAAAGAATGTACGGTATCTTTTATTAATACTAGTGATTATTACCACAATGGAACTTCAGGAAGAGCATCAGATGTGCTTACGGTTTATGATGCTTCGAATACAAATAACCCATGGCCATTTTCTCTTTGGAAAGACGGAACGTTAAATTGCTCGAAAATTAATGCTACTGGTGGTAACATTGGTGGTTGGACTATTGACACTAATGTATTAAAAAATGGCACTATTGGGCAATCTGGTAGCGCATTTATGTGTACTGGTACAGACGATACTTATACCTTAGGTGGACATACTGGAACAGGCTGGGTTTTTGGTGCAGGTGCAAATTTTGGTGTAAACAACCAAGGCAATCTATTTGCAAGCGGAGCGTTAATTACCGGAACTTTAAAAGCGGGGGGCTGGACTATTGGCGGTGGCTCTATTATTTGTGATAAGTATAATGGTATCAACAACAATTTGATTGCATTAATATCACCTACAACGCTTGCTTCGAGCGGTGCTGGTTCTGACGTATTTATTGTAAGAGTTGGCGGTACTGATTATTTTAGATTAAATAGTAATGGTTCTCTTTATTGTACAAAGGCAAATATAAAAGGTCATATTGAGGCAGATAGTGGAACGTTTAAAGGTACGATTAATGCTGGAAGTATACTAGGTTCTGGTTTTAAAATACAAAATGGACACAAGGGGTCTGCAGGTTTACAAGTAGGTACTTTTGACGTTGGTGCTTCTGCAGTTAGTTTTGAAAAAGAATATTTATCTGCTCAATATAGAGGTGACACCGTTGAAGATGCAAGATGGTATGCAGTTGTTTTTGCAGCAAATGAATGGGATAATGGTTCGGATAAAAGATTAAAGAATTCTATAAATGATTTCAATGAAAAATATGAAAATTTCTTTAATAATCTACATCCAGTTACCTTCAAATATAATAACGGACGTTCTGGAAGAATTCATAGTGGATTTATTGCTCAAGAGGTAGTGGATTCATTAGAAAAATCTGGATTGTCAACAACAGATTTTGCAGCACCCTGTTTATTAAATTATGGTACTGACAAAGAAGGTTATTGGTGGCTCCGTCGTGACCAATTCGTTGCTCTTAACACTTGGCAAATTCAAAAATTAAAAAAGAAAGTTGCAGAATTAGAAAATACTATTTCTCAACTACAACAAGCTTTGACCGCAAGTTAATCCTTGCGGTTTTCTTATACAAAAATCTTAATGAAAGAAGTCTTTTATACAAATATGAAATTGATTCAATTAATTCAAATAAAAAATATTTTTAAACCTGATATGAAATTTAAGGATATTCAAGTTGGCTATAAGGTTATGAAATTTTTAAAATCAATAGAAAACGATATTATTTTCTATGACACTAAATTAACTGAAATAGCCCAAGAGTGTGCCGAAAAAGAAGGAGATAAAATTAAAACAACTGAGAACGGAAATCTTATTTTAGCCAAAGATAAAATTCAAGAATGGGAAAGCCGAGTTTCCGATTTAGCAAACATAGAAATCGAAGTCACTCTTCCTTCTTTTAAACTTGAAGATTTTACTGAGTGTAATTTTAATCTTGAAGAATTAAGTATACTTGAACCTTTAATTTCCGAATAAATGAACAGAAAGGAGTTTTTATAATGCGTGAAATATTTATTGACCTATCTCCTGATAATCATTTGCAAGAAGTTAAAGTTTTTGGTGGGTATTCAGGAGAACAAAATGAAACTTTGTTAAAAATTAAATTGCCCCAAAGAATGATTTCAAACGATTTTTTATATTATTATTTCAAATTTGAAACAGATTGTAATGAAGAGATTTTATCTGTACCAATACCTTGCGCTGAGATAACTGATTCTATTATTGAAATCAAATTATGGAAACAACTAACCAAACAAGGCCTTCTTAAAGTGAATGTAGTGGCAAGTAATGGATTAATAATCAAGTCTCCAACTAATATTGCTATGACAAATACAGTTATATTGGTCATTAAAAAGAGTCCAAATGGACAAGAGGTGGTTATTGACCCAAACGCGGTAGAAGTTCAATTGTTAAAATTGATAGACGAACGAGTAGTTCGTGACTTACAAAATCTTGGTGAGTTGGCTATTGACCAAACTTATAAACCGAAAAGTGTTAATGCACAAAGTGGTAAAGCTGTGGCAGAAGCTGTTGATGAAATTAGCAGTGATTTAAAAAATCTTGAATTATTAGACATTAAAGAGGTAAGAGAACATACTGGAATTGAGCCAATTTTTGAAGAAAATTTAGTGTTCGATTATACAGGTAATTCGGGATATGTATTTGCAAAGTCTCCTAACCCTTTTATAGAGGGTTCAGAGGGTGTTAATACTTATACAATCGTAGTCACTAAATTAGAAGTGTCTGATAATGGTTCATTAATAATTAGAAATTCTACTGATGGAAAAACTAAAACCCCTACTGATGAAAACGGAATTACAGCACCAATAACAAAGACTGGTATTTATACAGTTACAATGGATGACACCAATGGTATTGTATTAAGATACCAAGTACATTCAGGTACAGCTTCAACCCCTCAAAAGTGCTATTTTAAGTTTAAAATTTATAAGGGTGATATTAGAGAACTTAATGAGCAAATATTACCTGATGAAATGCTTGGGCTTGATAGTATAAAATCTTTATTAAATACATTATCAACAGAAGTGGTCGGTTTGCGAACTGGTGAAGATGGTATAGAATACGAAAGTGTGGATAAAGCCATAAAAAGTGAATTTGCCGAAATAAAAAATAATTTAGCAAACATCGGTTTATTAGACATTGAAGAAGTAAGAGAACATACAGGTATTAGACCATTTTTTGAAGCAAATGAAGTTTTTGACTATACAGGTGGTGCATATACATTTGGAAAGATAACAGGTGTTATAGACGGTTCAGCAGGTGCTAATGAGTACACTATTGTAATCTCTAAATTTGAAGCAACTGATACAAGTAAATTGATTGTCAGAAACTATGATGACAGTAATTCTGAAGTCGCTTATGATGTAAATGGTAATATTGTAAATATAAATAAGACTGGTATTTATACGGTTAAAACTCTCGATACTAACGGTATAGTATTAAGGTACGCTTTAACAACTGGCACTGCTTCAACCCCTCAAAAGTGCTATTTTAAGTTTAAAATTTATAAGGGTGATGTGACCAAACTTAATCAACAAATATTACCTGATGAAATGCTTGGGCTTGATAGTATAAAACCAGTTGTAGATAAGTTTGTAAATAGAAACTTTTTAGAAATAAACAAACATTCTATACCTATTGTGACAACTTGTTTTGGGAATATAACACCGTACGCACCATATTTCAGGGCTATAAATGTTTTTGACTTACATGGTACTTTTACTTCACTTGATGATGCTTTTTCCCTTGCTCAAAAGTATAACTATTTAAATCCAAAGCCTGTTATTATCAATGCAGGGGATATGATTAGGTTAAAAGCCAAAATGGATGGTGTTATAAATGAAGATGTATCCACTTATATAGAAAAAGCCGTAAAATATGGTGTGTATCATACAATGGGCCAACACGAAGTAGGCTGGACTGATGGTAGTGGTAATGGTAGAGAAAAGGTTCATTGTATGACACACGAAGAAGTGTTTACTAACTTTATAGAACCTATGAAAACTGTTTGGGGTTTACCTGATAACCATAACACAATTTATTATAATGTTGATATTAACAAAACAAGGTTAATTTCATTATATCAATTTGAAATGCCATTAGTAGATGACCCTAATGACACTACAAAATACAAGTATGGTAGAGCAGAAGTTTGGTATAGTCAAGAGCAGTTAAATTGGTTTATTAACACTTTGAATAATACTCCTGAAAATTATGACATAATTATTCTAAAACACAAGATACTTTCAAATGTAATTTCTGATGGCTCAAAATTCTTTATGGGAAGTAGTCACGGTTCAAGTGGAATAATTAATGGCGACCCTATAGCAGATATTGTGTCAGCATATATAAATAGAACCACCATAAATAATTCTTATAAATGTAATGATACCGACACTTACCCTGAAAATATTTTCACTGTTAATGTCAATGCCGATTTTTCAAATGCAAAAGGTATTTTTAGAAATTATTATTGTGGTGATAGTCATATTGACCATGTTGGCAAACTTAATAATTATAGAAACCAACTTTGTATAGGTTTAACTTCATCTTCAAGTCCTTACGATTGTGTAGCTAATAATAGAGATAGCACATTTGACCCTAATAGCAGTTTAGTGACTGTTTGTGGTTATACTGATGGTAAAATACTTATAGGTCGTATAGGTCAACAATATGCTATTGATGGTAGTAAAAGAGATTTAGATATACTCAGTTAAAGCCGAATACTAAAGTATTTTTAATTACTCTACCCCCCGACAAATAATTCAACAATGCAAGAGATGAAAGATATGTATCTGGCGATTGGAAAACGATATAGTGTTCAGGTTATAAATGCACTTGATAATGTTGGTATGAATATTCAAAACTTCCACGACTACTCTACTGACGGTGTTCATTTGAATACCGAAGGCAACAAAAAATGGGGTAAGTATATCGGTAATTTTATTAATGAGTATGGAAAAATATACGAATAATTTTAATGGTGAGGAACGATAAGCCTAAATACTATTCACAACTAATAAGTAATGTAAAAAAAGGGCAGAGGGAAACCCCTGCCCTTTTAATTTTAAAGGAGTGACAAAATGTTAGACCAACTTATTATAGGTGAAGATGATGAACTTGCTATATTAAGACAAAGAGATATAAAACCCGAAGAATTTGCAGAATACAATGCTTTTGTTGAGCAAATAAAAGCAGAGGAGAGACTTGTTTAAATTGGAAAAGGAGGAATAAGTATGGCTTTTAAAATCGCATTAAATGCTGGTCACGGGTTAAATACAGCAGGAAAGCGTTGTTTAAAATCTCTTGACAAAAATGAAACAAGAGAATGGACTTTAAATAGTCGTATTTGTAATAGGATACAAGAAAAGTTGAAAGACTATGATGGATATGAACTTTTAAGACTTGATGATATTACAGGTAAAACCGATATTGCACTAAAAACAAGAACTGATAGAGCAAATAATTTTAAAGCAGATTTTTATCTTTCTATTCACCATAATGCCGGTATAAACGGCGGTAAAGGCGGCGGCATCGAAACATATATTTATACTAAAGCAAGTTCTAAGAGTTATGAATGGCAGAATGTTTTGTATGAAGCATTAATTAAGCATACCGGCCTTAAAGGTAATCGCTCTGACGGAACGCGACAAGAAAATTTACATGAAGTAAGAGAAAGTAATATGCCCGCCGTTTTAATTGAATGTGGGTATATGGATAGTGCCACCGATGTGCCGATTATTCTGAGCGAAAAGTATGCCGATGCTTGCGCTACCGCTATTGTTGAAGTGCTGGTACAAAGGGGTGGACTTATAAAGAAACCTATTGTAGAAGAAGCCCCTAAAGTAGAAGAAAATCTTAACAAGGACGAAGCAGAATTGGTTAAGAAACTTTATAGGGTTCGTAAATCTTGGGAAGACACAAATAGTCAGGTTGGTGCTTATGAAACATTAGAAAATGCTATAGTTAAGGCTAAACAGACTGAATGTAATGTTTACGATAGCGATGGCAAAACTGTTTGGGAATATGTAGAATTTATTGAACCTTCTGCTCCACCTATTGAGGAAATTCCAAAAGAATTTCAAAATGATATGCAGGAAGTTGTGAAGGACAACCCTCAAGAAGTAAAAGTAAATTCTATTGTGGATATTGTTTTAAAAGTATTAAAAAAGATAGCAGAGATATTCTTAAATTATTTTAAAAAAGAATAAATTAAAAGGAGACAAATTATGAACACAAATGTAATCGCAAGATTTGTTGCATTAGGTGTAGTGTTAATAAATTCAATTTTAACTATGTTCAATATTAATCCTATACCATTTTCGCAAGAAGAAGCTTATATTATAGTATCAAGTATCTTGACTTGCGGTGTGGCGATTTATACTGCTTGGAAAAATAATTCCGTTACCAAAGAAGCAAAAATGGCAGATAAAATAATGGTAGCATTAAAGAATGGCGAATATACGATTGAATCTTTACAAGAAGCCGTAGATGTTTTAAAAACAATAAAGTAATATAAGAATTTTGGGGAGTAGATTAATTTCTACTCCCCAATTTTTTTGATTTTTATTTTAGCATATAAATCTCTATATATGTGTATGGGCTTTGGCTGTAACGCGGCGGGAGTTGTGGGTTGTAGAATTATTGATTCTAAACGTGAACGGCTACTCGGCATTCTGACCAACAGTTTTGTGCCTTGCAACGGGCGTTTTCCGACAATTATTTCAATTATTACTATGTTTTTCGTGTTCTCTAGCGGATTTTTTAACTCAATTCTTTGCGCTACAATTTTAACATTAGTTATACTATTAGGCATTATAGCCACATTTTTTGTTACAAAATTTCTTTCAAAAACTGTTCTAAAAGGCGTTCCTTCCTCGTACATTTTAGAAATGCCGCCATATAGAAAACCACAAGTTTTAAAAATAATAACACGTTCTATATTTGATAGAACATTATTTGTGCTTGGGCGTTCGGTTTGTGTTGCCGCTCCCGCAGGAGCGCTTATTTGGATTTTAGGAAACGCCTCTATAAACCAAGTAACTCTTTTAAATTATTTTTGTGAATTTTTAGAACCTTTTGGGAAACTAATAGGTCTTGACGGAGTTATTTTAATGGCATTTATTTTAGGACTTCCGGCCAATGAAATTGTAATACCTATTACAGTTATGACCTATCTTTCAGCAAATAGTTTAGTAGAACTTTCAAACCTTCAAGCATTAAAGGCACTTTTAATATCTAACGGTTGGACCGTTACAACAGCCATTTGCGTTATTGTTTTTTCACTTTTTCATTGGCCCTGTTCTACAACGCTTATTACAATAAAAAAAGAAACAGGTAGTATAAAATGGACTTTACTCGCCGCCGTTTTACCTACTGTGCTTGGCATTACTGTTTGTATGATTTTAAATTTTTTTATAAAGTTTTTTGCATAAAAAAAGCCCGACTAAAAAGTCGGGCTTTTAATTAAAATCTTAAATTAGATTTCAGCGAAGTACTTAATAGTACGAACCATTTGGCTTGTGTAGCTGTTTTCATTGTCATACCAAGAAACAACTTGTACTTGATAAAGGTCATCGCCAACCTTTGATACCATTGTTTGAGTAGCATCAAAGAGTGAACCGTAACGCATACCGATAACGTCAGAAGAAACGATTTGGTCTTCGTTATAACCGAATGATTCAGAAGCAGCAGCCTTCATAGCAGCATTGATGCCTTCTTTAGTAACGTCTGCACCCTTAACAACAGCAGTAAGGATTGTTGTTGAACCTGTTGGAACAGGAACACGTTGAGCAGAACCGTTAAGTTTGCCGTTGAGTTCAGGAATTACAAGACCGATAGCCTTTGCAGCACCTGTTGAGTTAGGAACGATGTTAGCAGCACCTGCACGTGCACGGCGAAGGTCGCCCTTTCTGTGAGGACCGTCAAGAATCATTTGGTCGCCAGTGTAAGCGTGAATTGTGCTCATGATACCGCTTTGAATAGCAGCATAATCGTTAAGAGCTTTAGCCATAGGAGCTAAGCAGTTTGTTGTGCAAGATGCAGCAGAGATGATTTTGTCATCAGCTGTAAGGGTATTTTCGTTAACTGAGTAAACGATAGTTGGAAGGTCGTTACCTGCTGGAGCAGAAATAACAACTTTCTTAGCGCCTGCATCAATGTGAGCTTGTGCCTTGTCCTTTGAGCAGTAGAAACCTGTGCATTCGAGAACTACGTCTACACCGATTTCACCCCAAGGAAGTTCAGCAGCATTAGCTTTAGCATAAATTTTGAGAGTTTTGCCGTCAACTGTAATTGTACCTGCTTCATCATCAGCAGAGATTGTGTGAAGATTTTCACCAATATAACCACAGTAACCGCCTTGTGCTGTATCATACTTAAGAAGATTTGCAAGCATAGATGGTTTTGTAAGGTCATTGATAGCTACTACATCGTAACCTTCAGCACCGAACATTTGACGAAATGCGAGACGACCGATACGGCCGAATCCGTTAATTGCAACTTTAACCATTGGAATATACCTCCTAATATTTTTTACCTAAATATTTTACCCTACTTTTCAAAATTTTTCAAGTAGTTTGTTTAAATTTTAACATTATTTTTAATTTTTATATATTTTGGCATAATAACTATGTATTAGGAGGTTATAATTTGATATTTTTACCTAACACTTTTGAGCGTTATATTGCCGCTTTAAGAGTTTTAAATCATCTTCTAATTTTAAAAAACGGAATCACATCTAAAAGACTAAAAACTTTGAAAAAAATATATACTGCCGAAGCGCTTTATTTTAGAAAAAAACTTTCACCCTTTTCAATAACGGATTTCACACTTTCTTTAATCTCTGCCTCACAAACTCTTTTATATAAAAAAGGTAAAACCCTCGATTTTTCGCTTAAAACAAAAGGAAATTATTTATTTAACAAACAACTTTACACCCTACTTATTTTAGAAATTTGTTCTTCTTGCAATTATATAAAAATAACCGAAAACAATATAGGCATAGTTATTTTTACAAACGGAGAAATAAAAAATAGCCTTCCATTTATTAAAAACCTGAAAGGCTATTATTTTTATGAAAATTCATTAAATAAAGCAATTATAATTTTGCCATTCGAGAATACGATTTTGCCACCTGTTGCAAACGAAACTGAATGGTACTATTTATTTGATAAATTTTCACCCGTTAATTTATATTTTTTATAATTTCTTCGGCTACTTTTAAACCATCAACCGCGGCCGACATTATACCGCCCGCATAACCTGCACCCTCGCCACAAGGATATAAACCGCTAACACTTTCACTTTGAAAATCATCATTTCTAACAATTCTTATCGGCGAAGAACTGCGCGTTTCGGGAGCTGTTATAACCGCATTGCTGTTAGCAAAACCTTTTATTTTTTTATCAAAAAGTTTTATGCCTTCTTTTAAACTTTCGGTTATAAATTCGGGATAAATTTCATTTAAATTTACCTCTTTATAATTTGGTTTTACAGTAGGTTTTACTTTACCTAACTCGAATTTTTCACCAAAAACAAACGCGCCAACCGTTGTTATAGGTACTGCGCCCTTGAATAGTGAATATGCCTTTTTTTCAATTCTTTCTTGAAAACGGCACCCTTCTAAAATATCGCCTTCGAAATCCTCAGGCTCTAATCCTACAAGCAAGGCGCTATTTGCATTTTCGCCGTCACGGCGGCTATTACTCATTCCATTTACAGCTATACCTCCCTCTTCGCTTGAAGCATTTATAACCTCACCGCCAGGGCACATACAAAAAGTATATACACCGCGTCCGTTTTGTAAATGCACCGCCATTTTATAATCCGCCGCCGACAATTTAGGGTGATTCCAAAATTCACCGTAAAGGGCTTTATTTATATCGCTTTGCAAATGCTCTATTCTAACGCCAACCGCAAAAGGTTTTTTAACCATTTTAGTTCCTTTTGTCTTTAAAAGCGAGAAAACGTCCCTTGCCGAATGGCCTGTTGCTAAAACAAGATTGTTACATAAAATTTCCTTGCCGCCAGCAGTAATAGAAACAATTTTTCCGTTTTCCTCTTTAAAATCCTCAAATTTAGTATTAAAAAGCACCTCACCGCCAAGCGATATTATTTGCTTTCTAATGTTTTTAACAACCGAAACCAAAACATCAGTACCAATATGAGGTTTTGCTTCATACAAAATTTTTTTGTCAGCACCGTTCCCAACAAACGTTTCTAAAACCGCTCTACATCGAACATCGCTAATACCGGTATTAAGTTTTCCGTCCGAAAAAGTACCCGCACCGCCTTCGCCAAATTGAACGTTTGACTCGGGGTTTAAATTTCCGCCTTGCAAAAAATTTTCAACAGTTTTTGTTCTTTTGTCGGCATCTTCGCCGCGTTCTAAAACAATAGGTTTTAAACCGGCTTTTGCTAATGCCAAAGCGCAAAACATACCCGCAGGACCGAAACCTACAACAACCGGCCTATTTTTAGTTTCTTTTTCGCTCGAAAGCCAAATATAATCTTTCTTTACATAAATTTGCGCCTTAGGGATTTTAGAAACAATTTTTTCTTCGTTAATGTCTAATTCGGCTAAAAAAGAACAACAAAAATGAACATTATTTTTATGTCTTGCATCTACCGATTTTTTATGAAGTGTAGCCGATTTTATTTTTGATTTCTCAATTTTTAGTTCTTTTGCTACTATTTTGTAAGGTTGCGAAAAATCAGTATCAAGAGATAGATTAACATTATTTAAAATAATCATTTTACTCTCCCGTTATTCCGTCAACCGCGCAAAAAGCACTGCTAAATGCCCACTGTAAATTAAAACCACCGCAGTCGCCGTCAATATCCAATATTTCGCCTATAACATACAAACCTTTATAATTTTTGCTCATCATTGTTTTGCTGTTAAACTGCTTTGTATCCAAACCACCCGCAGTAACCTGTGAGTTATTAAAGCCTGTTGTACCCATAACGGAAAATTCGAAATTCTTAAGTGTGTGCGCTATTTTTTTGAGTGTTTCGCCATTAAGGGTTGCTACACTGTCACCAAGTTTGCAACCGTTTAATTTTAAAACAACTTGTCCTAAACGTTTGTTAAGCATACCCGTGAAAAACTCATCAAGTGTTCGGTTACAAAGCGCTTTTGCCCTTTTTGTTAAATTATCCAAAAGAGTTTCAAAAGTAGTATTTGGCATAATATCAAGCGAAATTACAAAATCACCATTTTGGCGCGAAACTTCACGCGAGATTTGCAAAACAGGCGGACCTGAAAGACCGTAATCAGTAAACAGCGTTTCGCCGAATTCTTCCCTTAAAACTTTTCCATCAAGTTTTAGGGAAACATTTGCATCAACCTTAATGCCCTTTAACTGTTTTACAATATCAGTAACAGTTTTAATTTGTACTATTGCAGGGGTGGTTTTAACAGTTTTAAAACCTGCTTTTTTAAGTATAGAGTAAACGCTACCGTCCGAGCCGCATTTGTCGCCACCCGAAAAAAGCCCCGTTGCGATTATTAACTTCTTTGTGTAAAAATTAAGTTTATCGGCAATAACCTTGTAACCATCATTAGTTAATTGAATATTAGTAACCTTTGTATCTGTGTGGGTTATAACCCCCAATTCATCCGCGGCAAAACGCAAACAGTCAACTACCGAAGCCGCTTGTAAAGAGGCGGGATACCCTTTTTCACCCTCGAACACAAACGGCACACCAATTTTTTCAAAAAAATCTTCGCAAAAATCACCGCTGTATTTAGAAAGCGCATACTCACAAAACTCTACGTTTTCACCGTGATAACGGCTAATATCAATATTTTTATTTGTAATATTGCATCTACCGTTGCCCGTAATCGCTAACTTTTTACCAACACGCGGCAAAGCCTCAAGTATTCTTACTGCACTGTTTGGCGACTTTTGTTTTAAATAAACCGCAGCGCAAAGTCCTGCCGCTCCGCCGCCTATAATAATAACATCCGTTTTCATAAACTAATGCCTTTCATCCTCATTAAAATAACATTCGCAAAATCTTGCCGCAAAAGAAGCGGGTTCATCACCTTTGTAAAGGTGAGATAAATCGCCAAAGCCGTTACAACGAAAATATGCAATACCTTCTTTTCTTTCTTCAGTTGCAAGGGTTGTAACTGAAGAAGGAAGCGCAACAAACCCGTGTGACAATGCAACGGGTGAAATACCTAAAATATGCGAAAGTAAGACACATTCAATACCAAAATGGCAAAAGAAAACTATTGTATCGTTATTAGGGTTAATAGCACGGTAATAGTTGCCCTCACGCTTATACCCGTGTTTTTCTAAAAGTTTGTCTAACTTTTCGCAAACTTCTTTGTATTTTTCTTCTACATTACCGCTTTGCATAAGTTCGGTTTTTACCCATTTATCTTTGTCATACATTTCGGGAACATTGGTCCATATATCAGGGTAAATATCCCAAGGAATTTTGGGCTCACCTGTTTCGGGATTGATTATATATGCAGGAAATTCCTCAAGCCAATTGCAAATTTCACACTCTCTACCCATCTTTTTAAGGGTTGCTTTTGCGGTATCTTTTGCTCTGCCAAGCGGCGAACAATAAAACGCCTTTACATCCATTTTAGAAATCTTTTCAGATAAAAGTTCGGCCTCACGCCAACCTTTTTCGGTTAAAGAATCTATTTCATAATTAGGTTCAGCGTGTCGAATAATCACTAATTTCATATAATCACCAACTTTAATTATACCATAATCGTTATATCTTTTAAAGTCCTAAATGCTTTAAAAGTGCCTTGCAACCCTTTTCAATATCAACATAGGTGATTTCAAAATCTCCGGTATACCAAGGGTCAGCAACATCGCGGTGCTCACCCGCGTAATCCATAAGAAGTTTTATTTTGTTTTGGGGGTCAGTAGGTATTATTCTTGTTATATTTCGTAGGTTATTCTTGTCCATACAAATAAGCAAATCATAATTTTCATAATCTTGCTTTGTAACTTGAACCGCTCTTTTACCCTCAGATGAAATACCACTTCGCAACAACCTTTCACGCGCGGGTGGGTAAACAGGGTTTCCTATTTCCTCGCGGCTTGTAGCCGAAGAAGCAATTAAAAATTTGTCGGCTATCCCCTTTTTAGCTACCATATCCTTTAATATAAACTCCGCCATAGGACTGCGACAAATATTACCGTGGCAGACGAACATAATTCTTGTCATAATTTTTACTCCTTATTTAATAAGGCTCCCTCTGACGAGGGAGCTGTCAGCAAAGCTGACTGAGGGAGAGATTTTTTAACAGCCAAATCGATATATTCACATACACCGTAAAAGTTATTGGTTATATCTAAATTGCAAATTCTTAAAACCGTTAAATTCATTCCGTCTAACTCTTTTGTGCGAATAGTATCTTTTTCGATTTGTTCGTTTGTATAGTGTCCGCCTCCGTCAAGTTCAATAACAAGCCTTGCTTTTGCACAATAAAAATCCACTATGTAATTACTAATCGCTTTTTGTCTTTGAAAACGAACGTGGTAATTTTTTAAAAATTCATACCACAGTTTTCGTTCCCACGGTGTCATATTTTTTCTTAAAGTTTTTGCGAGAGGGATATTCAATTTATTATATTCTTTCATTTTCTATTATTCTCTCCCTCCGTCAAAACTTCGTTTTGCCACCTCCCTTGTCAGAAGGAGGCAATAGTCTCTGCAAACCTTTTATTTATTATAACATTTCTTAACATTGCTTTCAATAATTTTTAATTGCCAGGCGTATATCATTGCGAATTATTGATATATATGTTACAATAAATCATCAACTAAAATAAAAAGAGTGTTAATTATGGAATTTAATAAAAAATTACAGGAACTTAGAAAACAAAAAGGTCTTTCACAAGAAGAACTTGCAAAAGAGCTGTATGTTTCCCGAACCGCAATTTCAAAATGGGAATCCGGTAGAGGATACCCTAACATAGACTCCTTAAAAGCAATAGCAAAATTTTTTAAAATTACAATTGATGAGTTGCTTTCAAGCGAAGAACTGCTTTCCCTTGCAGAACAAAGCACAAAACAAAAAGAGAACCATTTCCTTGATTTAATTTTTGGTTTACTTGACATAAGCATTATACTCTTCTTTTTCTTGCCTTTATTTGCTCAAAAAACCAATACAACAATACAAGAAGTTTCCCTGCTATCCCTTACTCAAACTGCCGTTTATTTAAAAATCGCATATTACATTATTATTTCTATAAATATAATATTTGGTATTTCAACACTTGCGCTACAAAACTATAACCTTGCTTTTTGGATTAAAAACAAACGAAATATATCGTTAATATTAAATGTAATTGCAGCACTACTTTTTATCATCAGTTTGCAACCATATGCCGCAGTATTGCTGTTTACATTCTTAATAATAAAGGTTTTGTTGTTAGTAAAAAAACAATGATACTAAACGTATCACTATAGTGACTCCCCGTTTCTTGTTGTTATTTACACCTTTCTTTAAAATGTGTTTAAGCAAAAAAGAAAGGTTGAATAATAATGAAAAAAAGAAATAAAAATTTTTACTTTGCAATATGTACACTATTAACATTCATACTCTGGACTTTGGCAATTCAATTAGTTGATGTTAGGGCAATCGGACCGCATAAGTCAACTGTTGGCTTTGCAACAATTAACCAATTTGTTCACAAACTTACAGGGGTGCATATATCCTTATATGTTATCACCGATTGGTTAGGTTTAGTGCCGATAATATTTGTAATCGGATTTGGTATTTTAGGTCTTGTTCAATGGATTAAGCAAAAACATATATTAAAAGTAGATTTCAACATTCTTGTTCTTGGCGGATTTCATATTGTTGTAATGTTAGTATATATTCTATTTGAAATGGTTGTTGTGAATTACCGACCAATACTTATTAACGGATATTTAGAAGCATCATACCCATCATCAACAACAATGCTTGTAATGTGTGTTATGCCGACCGCTATAATGCAGTTAAACACCCGCATAAAAAGCCGTTTTTTCAAAAAATGTATTATTTATACAATTACTGCTTTTATTATATTTATGGTGATTGGCAGACTTATTTCGGGAGTGCATTGGTTTACTGATATTATAGGCGGCACTTTACTAAGTGTAGGACTTGTGTTAATGTATCGTTTTATTAGCGTTTTAAAATAAAAAGAGCGGTGGACTGACAGTCTATTGACAGTTTGAGTCAGTCATACTACAATGAAGATGAGGTGTTACAGTATGACCGATAAAAAAACATTTGGCGCGTTTATAAAAGCAAAACGAACCGAAAAAAATTACTCGCAAAAAGAATTGGCGGATATGCTTTTTGTAACCGAAGGTGCAATTAGCAAATGGGAGCGTGGTATATCCTACCCCGATATCACCTTAATTTCAGATATTTGTCGTATTCTTGATATTAGTGAGCACGAATTTATTACCGCATCTACCGATTCTGCAGCAAGAAAACTTAAGCACGAAGCCCACCAATTTAGAATAATCAGCGGCACTTGGTTTTGGGTGCCAACAATATGTTACGCTTTGGCACTTATAACCTGTTTTATTTGCGACCTTGCTGTAAATCACACACTTTCTTGGTTTTATGTAGTGCTATCTTCTTTAGTGTGCGCTTACACCTTTGTACCTACTGTTACGTCCTTCTTTGAAAGTAAAAAACTGCTTGTCTTTTGCGGCTCGACTTATATTTCGATTTGCTTATTGTTATTCACCTGCGCGGCATACACAAACACTTTTTCTTGGCTTGTCAACGCTATTTTAGGTGTTTTAATGGGATATGTTTTATTGTTTTTACCCTTGCTTTTATCAAAAAGCAAAATCACACGCTATAAATTTTTAATTTCATTTGCGATAACTTTTGGTTTGACAATTTTGTTATTATTAAATATTTATACTTGGCACAAATTTATGTTACTTCCCTCGGTACTTATTACTGCTTACGCGTTTTTGCCTGTTATTATTTGCGCTTTTATTTGTATATTTAAATTTAACGCATTTTTAAAGACAGGCATTTGCACACTTGTTTGTACTTTGTTTTATTATTTTTTAGCTTATATCGTAAATCATTTATTTAATTTAACAAGTGATAACTACCAAATAAACTTTAATAATTGGAGAGAATGTTTAAACGGAAATATTCATTTTATTTGTTTTTCTTCTTTACTTTTTATAAGCGCTATTTTGCTTTTAATTGGAATTTTAAAAAATAAAAACCGCCGATAACGGCGGTTTTTATTTTATGCTATTTTCTTTTTGCGTTTTATTTTTCTTACAATAAGGAAAATAACAAGCGCTAAACCCAAAATTAAAACAAAAATTACAAGATAAACAATAACTGCAATTTTATTTGGATTTTTTAGAATATCGACAATGTTTTTGCTGTTATTTGCTACCTTTCTGCCTTCGGGTTTTGCATACTTTTCGGGTACTACCGAAACGCCTTGCTCATTTTTAGGGAAAGACTGCAAATATGATGCTAAAGCGTACCATTCCTTAACCTCGTTACCGTTTTTATCGTGAATAATATGCTTTTCAAAATCAGTTATAGGATTGCCGTTTTTATCTTTAGGGGTAAGACTTAAAATTCCGTAAGAAGTATCCTCAACCGCACTTAACATTTGTGCCGCATAAAGACCACCAACAACGCGGTAAAGTTTTTTGTCTTCAATTTCTACCTCTTTGCCTTTTTCATTAACAATTTTCACATCGGTAACACGGTTTAAAATAAGGCGGTTATTGTTATAAGTCCACTTCATACCGCTTGGATATATTTGCGCCGCCGACATTAAGGTTGATACCGAAACATCTATTTCAGCAACCGTTTTAAGTTCCGCACCGGTTAAATAAACCTCAACCAACGGGTAACCTACTACCCTGTCAGCGCCAATACCCAAACTGTTAATATTAAAGGCGTCCCAAACGGTAAGTTCTCCTTTTTTAATAGTATCTCTTATCGTGCCATTAGGTGCAATAGCAAGGGTTATTTCCTCATAATCTTCGCCCTCGGCTTGCCTAACGGCATATCGGTAAGAATCGGCAATAAGGCTACCTAATGTATCCTCTTTTAATACTTTGCCAAGGTCATCTATCGGGGTAAAATAATAATTATTTACCGCCAAAACATCATCTAAACTATACCCAAATTTACTTAAATATTCTTGATTTATAAGACTTCTATACTCTTCAACTTTAGAAAGTAAAGTTTTATCTTGCTTTACTTTATTGCTTGTTGCGTTAAGGCAATAATTTTTAAGTTCCCAACGCCCATTAGACTTTTTAACAAGGTCAACCTCGCCCAAAAATCCGCCGTAATCTCTTGCCGAAACAACATAAGTTTCACCATAGATAGACGCGGTTTTTAATTTTGTGTGGGTATGTCCGCTAATAATAACGTCAATTTCAGGCACTCTTTTTGCAAGAGTCGCGTCTTCGGATTCATCTTCATTGCTGTTAGTACCGCTGTGTGAAAGGCAAACTATTAAATCAACATTTTTCTTCTTAAGTTTTTGAACCGTCTTTTCAGCAGCCTTTACAATATCTTCAAAAACTATTTTACTTTCGGGCGCACATTCGGCGGCATCCTGCCCCATAAGACCAAAAACGCCTACCTTTACACCGCCCCTTTCAATTATGGTGTATTCTTGAACGCCATAATTTTCAAAAGCCATTTTAACAGTTTTATTATCCTTAGAGGTGTTTTTTTGCCAATCAATATTAGAAACTAAAAGTTTTGGCAAAGTAAGTGAAGTATCATTTTTCTCGTTTTGTTTAGCCGAGTTTAGCATATTTGCAATACCTTCACTGCGGTAGTCAAACTCGTGATTTCCAAGTGTTGTTGCATCGTAACCCATATAACCCATTAAGGTTAGTTCCGGAGCGTGAGTTTCATAAAGAACTTGATACAAAGTTCCCATAGAAAAATCGCCGCTATCAACCACAAATGTAGCCACGTTTTCTTTTTTCTTTTCATCTATTAAGGTTTTTATCTTTGCAAAGCCGCCCGTACTTTTACCCGAAACAGTTTCGGCTTCTATTCTTGAATGCAAATCGTGGGTAAAAAGAATTTGCACCTCACTTGTCTTTTTTGCCTTTGCCGAAATTAAAACCGTAGACAAAACAAAAACCACAAGCATTACTGCAAGAATGCGCTTTAAAACACTATTTTTCATATTCTCACCTCTAAAATTCATATTTGTATTTTACCACAAATATAGTGAAAAACACAATATTATATTTTCCCTTGAAATTTTAAAAATAAATACTATAATTTAATTATAAAATATTTTTTAAAATAACGGAGGTTTTTATGCGTTACATACATTTACGCTTTCCCGAAGGCAAAGAAAAAGCGTTAACTTTAAGTTATGATGACGGTGTTGTTTATGATAAACGCCTTGCCGAAATCACTAAAAAATACGGCATTAAAATAACATTTAATATTAACAGTGGTTTTATTGGTGCCGATAAAGGACGCCTTACTTTAGAAGAAATAAAAGAACTTGACGCTATGGACCACGTTGAAATTGCTACACACGGCGAAAATCACCGTGCCCCAGGAAGAGTTGCAAAAATACAAGGCATTACCGATACTTTAATGTGCCGTCGTTCTTTAGAAAAGGATTTGGGCAAAATTGTTAGAGGTATGGCTTACCCTGACTCGGGTATTCACCTAATTACAAACAATGTTAAAAAACAAGAAATTACAAGTTATTTAAAGGATTTAGGAATTGCTTATGCCCGTTCATTAGGTGCTGACAATAATCACTTCTTGCTCCCTACTGATTGGTATGAATGGATACCTACCGCACACCATAACAACCCCGAAATGATGAATTATTTGAAAGAATTTTTAGATATGCCAACTCCTCGTCACAGTGCAAGTCAAGTCCCAAGACTATTTTATCTTTGGGGCCATAGTTACGAATTTGAAGGCAACAATAATTGGGAACTTATTGAAGAATTTTGCAAAACTGCTTCCGGCAACCCAAATGTTTGGTATGCTACAAACATTGAAATTTGCGACTATGTAAACGCATACTATTCCTTAGTTTACAGCGCTGATGAAACTATGGTTTATAACCCAACCCTTTTTAATATTTGGTTTACTGCTGATGGTAAACTCTACAAAATAAAACCAGGCGAAACCTTAAAAATCGAAGGTTAAAAATAAAAAGGTAGATAAATTTTTCGATTGCATTAAAAATGTATTATGCGATATTCCTAATATAAACTGTATTTTACTTTAAAAAACAAGTACCCAAAAAAGTTTAACACTTTTTTGGGTACTTATAATTTTAATTGTTTATTTTTTCATCAAATTCCATTATAAAGCAAACAAGCAATTTTAACGCTTCTAAAAATCCATCTATATTTAATTTTTCATCAGGTTGATGCACTCCTCCGTGACCTTTTGGCAAATCAATCGGTTTTGCTTTGTAATAACCAACCGTACCAATAGAATAAGCGTTTTTTAGAACCCTTGAGTATGTACCACCCGAAGTTCTTACGCACTTTACATCTTTTTCACCCGAAACCGCACTGTAGGTATCACTAAGAAGTTGTACAAAAACATCATCTTCAGTCTTTGTGTAACCCGGACTCACCCTAATAAAATTATAATTCCAATCATCTGAAATAGAATTTTTGATAATTTCAACCATTTTTTGCAAATCAGCATTATATGAACAACGAATATCAAAAAATGCTTTTATTGAGCCTTGCTCTGTAATATCTACTATCCCGTTTCCGCAAAAAACACTATCACAAGTACTATTGATTTTAAAACCTTCGCCGTGACCGCATTTTATAAGATTATATACATTTAATAGTATTTTCCTATCGGTCTCACAAAGTGCCTCACACTTACATAACATATCCGCTAAAACCATTAATGCATTAACAGAATCATCAATATGTATGGTATGATTTTCTTTTCCAAAAGCAGTTACATAAATAGTTTCATTATCGGCATCAACTTTAAAACTTTCGTTACCTGAGCATAATTTTTTTATTTGTGAATATAATTCGCTATTATATTTAATTTCGGCATTAACTTTACCTAAAATAACATTTAACGCCTTACCGCCTTTAATCTTTTTAACATCTTTAAAAGGTGTTTTAGCGGTTAAATCGAACCTCAAAGACCCACTTTCAGATAAATAACAAGGATATTCACCATCAAGTACCAAAGATACATCAGGCATTTTTTCATTTTCTACATAAGCGTTAATATCACCCATTCCGGTTTCTTCATTAACACCTGTGTATATAAGAATATTACTTTTAAGCGGCAATTTTAATTCTTCAATAATTTTAACGGCATATATTGCTTGAATTATTCCTGATTTATCATCATTTACGCCTCTGCCAAAAATATGCCCTTGAAACTCTTTTGGCTGGAAAGGTGGACAAATAAGCCATTCGCCATCAGCAGGTACAACATCACCGTGAGAAAATAAACCTATTGTTTTATCTTTTTCTTCACCAAAATAAGAAAGTGCATACCCTTTATCGTTCTTAATAACAGAATTTACACCTTTTTTCTTATAAAGTTCCGCAGTGGCTTTAAGTAAATTATCACATTCTATTCCATAAGGTGCATTTTCTAAAGGGTCACCCTGTAATGATGGTATTCTAACTAAATCCATTAAATCATTAAGTATTTCTTCTTTATATTTTGAAATATATTCTTCTATTTTTTGGTAATTTTCTTTGTTGCAAAAATTCATATTTCTATCACCCTTTTCAAATTACATATTATCATTTTTAAGAAAATTTTGCAATTAAAAAGTAAAATTTTTTTGATTTTTATCAAAAAACAAAAAAGCAACCCTTTTGGGTTGCTTAAATTTTAGTTAGGAGCTCACACCCTGAAAACTGAACAAGTAAAGAGACGAGGATCGAAAAAATAGGTCAAGCCCTCGGTCTATTAGTACTACCTAGCACACGTGTCACCACGCTTACACTTGTAGCCTATCAACCCGGTAGTCTTCCGGGGACCTTACTAGCTTATGCTATGGGAAATCTAATCTTGAG
>JAZNCS010000064.1:0-9796 GCA_045587685.1 Acutalibacteraceae bacterium | reverse complement strand
AAAATTTGACCCTCCTTTTTAAAGGGGGGCGAGGAAGTTTAAGCCCCTGCCCCCTCCGAATTTTTACCTTGTGGAAAATTAGTGCTGTTTTTTACTTGCCAAATGAAAACTCCTTTTTCATATTTCCTATGCCGTTAAGCTCAGAGAAGCCGAAACGCAATTTACTTGCCAAATCAAATGCCGTGTTTTAGTTTCTCTGTGCCGAAAATCAAACGGCAAATTTCAGAGAAAGGAGGAACCCAAATGGTAGGTAACGAAAAGACTGAATCGGCATTGGAACAGCTCGACAAAAAGCCTTGGTTGGTGTTTTCCACGGAAGAGTTTGAAAAGCAGGTCGAAAAGGCAGTAAAGAAACTCCCACCTGAAGAGATTGCAAAGAAAATTAGTAAAATGAGTTGGAATCTTCAGGTGCAGGTAAAGAAGATTCTTCGTTGTAACGAGAATAGCATAGCATCCAAGAAAAGATGCAATGCTGCCGGTAAACGTTTTTGTGATTTCCTTGCCGCTCGCTATCATCTTAAAAACTTCAAAAATGTTGAAGCAAGACACCTTAGAGCCTACGTAGAGTATTTGCTGTCAAAGGGATTGCAGCCTTCGTATATTGATACAGAACTGTCATGTATACGCTTTATCCATAAACATTCCGGAAGTAAAAATATACTGCCCGAAAACAAGGAACTTAAACTCCAAAAGCGTGAACCCACCAAGTACAATCGTGGATTACTTGAAAGTGAGATTGCCGCAATCATTACAAGAGCAATCGGAATGAAGCGTTACGACGTGGCAATGGGTGTAACCATCGTTAAGAACTTCGGACTTCGCAAGGATGAATTGACTTATCTTCGCATTCACGTTCTTGAAGATGCAATCAAGACCAAGCAGCTTCACGTCTACAACGGCAAGGGCGGTCAAGAACGTGATATACCCTTTGACACCAAAGAACAGACGGAAATTCTTGAAAAGATTCTTGAATACGCTAAGAGCAAGGAAAAGCGTTCAGCGGATTATCTATTCTGTAACGATCACACCCACAGTGTTAAAAAACAGAAAGATTCTTTTACAAACTGGATGAGCAATCATCTTTATGCTTTGCTTGATCCTAACAGAAAACAGATGATCAAGAAAGGCAAAAAGGAACGTGCGGATAAAGGCTACGGTTGGCATGCACTTCGTCACACTTATGCACAGAGAACCTATGCCTTGCTTCGTGCTCGCGGCTATAGCGACAAGGCGGCGAGAAAAGAAGTATCCGAAAGATTAGGACATCATCGTCCTGATATCACCAAAGTTTATGAAGAATAACCAGATGAAAGGTAGGTACACTTGTAGTAAAAAGACGAACCAAAATCCCTAAACATGAGTTGGAGTCGATTGCAAGATGTTTCCTGCCGGACATAATTGCTTTCTTTGAAAGCGAAGAAGGCAAGACTGAATATGAAGAATGGTTAAAAGCGCAGGAGTGTGAAAAAGATGTAGACGATAACTCTAAGTAAAAAGAACAAGGCAGGGAGCGTAAAAACTCTCTGCCTTGTTATCGTCCAAATAAATAGTTAATATTACACGAGAAAAATGTTACTATTGTATATTTTTGCTGTATATGATAAAATAGTGTTGAAAATAAAAAGAAATTTGAAGGATGCAGAAAATGAGACAATCAATAATTCTTACAAATAAATTTGAAAATTTATTTGTAAATGAAGCAGAAGAAGGTGGATTTATTAAACCCATTTATAATCCTGCAGATGACTTGTATTCACCACAAGAATTAAACGAAGCCAAAATGTGTTACAGAAATATGTTGAAGGGTCAACAAGAAGAACGACAGAATATTTTTAGAATATTAATGCTTTTTGATGAGATTATTCTTCCAAGTGTATCTCAAAGTTATGATTATAGCAAGTTAAAGAATCTTGGTTTGTTTAATCTTTATTATTTTGAAGATTTATATGAATCGGATCCTATTCACCAAGATGGACATATCGAATATGCTACATATTTGAAACCTGCAATTCTTCCTGTTTATGAGAGCAGAATAAGAAATTATTTCCAGGACGGACAAGCTGTTAATGGCTTTAAAAGTTTTGTCTCAGATTTATATGATTGGATATTGCTTGGCAAGAAGTTACCTACAAAGCACTATGCTTTTATAGAAAAAAACAAACAACAGTTTAATATGCGTAATCGGTTTTGGTTTGAAAAATTACGTTCACTTTATGTAAATCCTCCAGATGTTATGACAGAAAAAGGCAGGTTTATTTCAGACATTACACAGGAGCTTCGTGTTATGTATGAAACATTGTGTTGGCAATTAAAAATAAGTTCAGACAATGATGCGGCTATTCTAAATTGCGAGTATCAATTAGCAAATATAGGATGTGAATCTTTTTCTGAGGATGTTTCTCAAGGAATGGAGGCATATAAACTATTGCGAATAGAATGTGGTAAAATTATTGGTACTTTACCTAAAGTAGATAGCATACAAGAAATCTTTCAATTAAAGGAAAAACGTCGCCAAGATTTGCATAATTTAAGGCAAGAACTTTCGCGGTTGGAAGAAGAAATCAGACTAGGAAATTCTGAAAAAGCGATTGAAATGGCTGCAAAGGATCTTTCTAAAGCCTCCAAAGCATTATCTCGTGGAAATTATGTGAGTCAGGTAACGAAATGGACAAACTTTTTTTCAATTCCGCTTGCAGCGGCATCATTATTTCTTGAAAATCCACGAATGACGATTGGTGCAGGAGTGCTGTCAGTCATCGGAAAAACAACAACTTTTTTAGATAGCACGATTAGAGAAAGAAATAAGTGGTTTGAAATAATTATATAACTATAAATGGGCAGAGAAAATCTCTACCCATTTTTATTATGTCTTGCTGTTAAAATTGGGATACTGAATATGTAGCAAAAATCCGAACCCTTCACCGATAGGTACAAGGTTCGGATTATTTGCATTTGGTCGAGGTGACAGGACTCGAACCTGCGGCATCTAGTTCCCAAAACTAGCGCCCTACCAACTGGGCGACACCTCGATAAAATATTAAGTTTTTAAATGAAAGTTTTGGTAACCCTCTTGCGGTGCCCAAAATTTTTTACGGCTTAGAGCGCCTAAAAATTTTGACCGCAGCGCTTCGTTATGTTCGCTTAATCGTCCACAGGACGCGCTCACAACCTCACCCAAAACTAGCGCCCTACCAACTGGGCGACACCTCGAGATGAATTTCACTCGACAAGTATAGAGTATAACCTAAATTTGAAAATTTGTCAACACTTTTATTGAAAAATTTATAATTTATGGTATAATATTTTTGATAAAGTGTTAAAAATGGAGTAATCTTGTTTTAAAGCACTGTTTTTTGGAGGTAGTAATGAGACTTTTAGCTATCGGCGATGTTTGCGGTAGTATTGGTTGCAATACTGTAAAGAAAATATTACCTAAACTTAAGAAAGAAAAATCAATAGATTTTGTTATAATAAATGGTGAAAATTCTGCCGATGGTAATGGCGTTACACCCGAAAGTGCTGACTTTTTATTTGCGGTCGGCGCGGATGTTATAAGCGGCGGTAACCATTCTTTAAGGCGTAATAATGTTTTAGAATATCTTGACGAAAAAGAATTTATATTAAGACCACAAAATTTACTTGAAGCCGAAAATGGAATAGGATACTGTTTGGTTGATAAGGGTAGATATTCGGTTGCGGTTATAAATTTATCGGGTAAGATTTATCTTGAACGTTATAAAACCGATTGTCCTTTTAAAACGGCGGATAGTTTAATCGAAAAAGCCAAAAATGATGGTGCTAATATTATTGTAGTTGATTTTCACGCTGAAGCCACAAGCGAAAAAAAAGCGCTCGGTTTTTATTTAGACGGCAAAGTTTCGGTGCTTTTCGGTACACATACTCACGTTCAAACGGCTGATGAGGGGATATTACCACACGGCACAGGTTACATAACTGATTTAGGTATGACAGGGCCTTCCTACTCGGTTTTAGGGGTTAAAAAGGAAATAATAATAAACAGGTTAAAAAACAATGATATGTCCAAATTCGAATTAGCGGATGGATCTTGTATGTTGAACGCTTGTATTTTTGAAATTGATGAAAAAAGCGGAAAAACAATAAAGATAGAAAGAATAAATATTGGGGAATAAGATGAAATTTATTAAGTTGATTTCAATTATCGCAATCTTTTCGGTGCTCTTAACATTTACCGGTTGTAAAGATAATAAGGATAATTCTACATCTAGCGGCACTGCTTCAACTCAAAGCGGTGAGAGAGACTATATTACATTACTATACTCGGCTTCGGATTCGTTTAATCCATACACCGTTAAGACCGAAATTAATGCACAATTAACAACCTTGATTTACGATTCACTTGTAAAGTTAGATGATGAATTTAATCCTATAAACTGTATAGCAAATAAGATAAGTATTACCGAAAATATTTGCACGGTAGAACTTAAAAATGTAAGTTTTTCTGACGGTTCAACCCTTACAAGTGACGACGTAATTTATTCTTATGATTTAGCAAAAAAATCAGGGAATAAGTATGCTTCAAAATTGTATGAGGTTAAAAGTGTTACAAAAATAAGTGATAATTCTTTAAGTTTTACATTATCAAAGGCAGACCCTTATTTTGCTAACGTGCTTGATTTTCCTATTTTAAAGTCGGGCAGTGATACCCTTACCGATAGCGATAGTGTATTATTACCGCCTATTGGTTCGGGAAGATATAAAGTTAGTAAGGATGGACTTTCTTTAGTACAAAACAATAATTATTACGGTAAAAAGGGTAAAATAAAAAAGATAAATCTTGTTAATTCGCCTGATACGGAGTCGGTTTCCCATTACGTTGAAATCGGTGTTGCGGATATGTATTTCAGTACAGTATCTAATGGCGAAATTTTGCGAATGAGCGGTAATAAAACGAATGTTAATCTGAATAATATGATTTATTTAGGTGTAAATCATTCGGTTAGGGATTTATATTTAACCGAAATGCGCCAAGCAATTTCGACTGCAATCGACCGAAAAGATATTTGCAAAAACGCATATTTTAATAATGCGGTTGCCGCAACGGGATTTTTTAACCCTGTTTGGAAGTATACAAAATCGGTTCAAAATTTACAAATTGAATCAAATTTAAAAATAAGTGTTGAGAATTTGGAGAAAATAGGGTATAATGGATTAAATAGCAACGGATATAGAACAAAAAACGGCGGTTTTGGTTTGCATTATACTTTGCTTGTAAATTCTGAAAATCGTTTGCGTGTTGCGGCTGCAAAACTGATTGCCGAACAACTTAAAAAAGCCGGTATTGCTATTACTGTTGTTGAAAGACCTTATGAGCAGTATGTTGATATGCTTAGTAAGGGTAATTTCGAATTGTATATTGGCGAAGTTAAAATACCTGAAAATATGGATTTAACAAGTCTTGTTACGGCGGGGTCTAGTGCCGCTTATGGTGTTGCGGATTATAATATAGTTAAAACCGATTCGGAAAATCAAACGGTTGTAACTATAAGAGATTTGATGAACGGTTTTTATTCGGGTAAAAACAGCATAACCGATATTGCAACTGTTTTACAAACCGAAATGCCAATTATTCCTATTTGTTACAGAACAGGAATATTATTTAGTAATGAAAAAATTGAAAATGTAGATAATTCTTCTTATAGTGATATTTACTTTTCAATAGAATCATATTCAATTAAAAATTAGGAGGATATTTATGATAACTTACGAAACAAGATTGGGTAAAATAAATATTTCCGAAGCTTATCTTTCAAAGCTTATCGGCAATGAAGTTACATCATGTTTTGGTGTAGTTGGAATGGTTCCAAGCACAAATAAGCAAAAAATCTTTAACAAGTTTTTAAAGAGCGAACAAATTGATACCGGAATTAAAGTTGTTGGCGATGCTGACAAAATTTCGGTTGAAATTCATATAGTAGTAACCTACGGAATGAATATTAACGCTATTGCAAACAGCATTACCGAAAAGGTTAAGTATGCTGTTAAAGAGGCTACTGATATTGATGTTAAAAAGGTTACTGTTAAGATAGACGGTATTAAAGAATAGTCTGTCGCACTAATTAAAGGAGTGTAAGTTTTGATAAACGGTGATATTTTACGTGATGCCTTAATTTCGGCAGCGAACAGTCTTAGCAACTACCGAAAGCAAGTAGATGATTTAAATATTTTCCCTGTGCCCGATGGTGATACAGGTACAAATATGTCTATGACACTTTCTAATTCTGCGCGTGAACTCGAAAAGTTGAGCGGCGCTACTGCAGGAAAAGTGGCTTCGGTTAATGCATCTGCTTTGTTAAGAGGTGCGAGAGGAAATTCGGGCGTTATTACCTCATTGCTTTTCCGCGGATTTGCAAAGGGAATGGGCGATGATGAATTTGTAACTGCTGAAAACTTGGCAAATGCTTTTGTTTTAGGCGTTGAAGCGGCATACAAGGCAGTTATGAAACCAACCGAAGGTACTATTTTAACAGTGGCAAGGGTTGCTTCTGAATACGCAAAATCTGCATTTGAAGCAGGAAAAAATGAATTAGAAGTTTTCGAAAGTGCTATTGAAGGCGCTAAAAAAGCGTTAGATGAAACCCCTGAACTTTTGCCTGTTCTAAAAAAAGCAGGTGTTGTTGATGCGGGTGGTAAAGGCTTTGTAATTATACTTGAGGGTATGCTTTCAGTATTTAAGGATGGCGTTATGATTAAATCTAACGCTGCTCAAGTAGAAGATGATACCGGAGAAGAATCTTCAGTAAATGCGGCGGGTGAGTTTGAAACCGAAATCACCTTCACATACTGTACTGAATTTATTGTAAACCGCGCCGAAGATTGCGAAAAAGAACCTAACGAATTAAGAAGTTATCTTGAAACAATCGGCGACTGTGTTGTTGTGGTTGATGATGATGAAATCATTAAGGTTCACGTTCATACTGACCATCCGGGTAATGCTATTGAAAAGGCACTTACCTTTGGTTCTTTGGTTCATATGAAGATAGAAAATATGCGCGACCAACACGAAAAAGCAAAACACGAGGCGGAAGCTGCAAAGAAAAAACCGGCTAAGAGCGCTGACCGCACCGAAACATTTACACCTGTTGAGCCTACAAAGCCTGTTGGTTTTGTATCAGTTTGCGCGGGTGACGGCTTGGCTGAACTTTTCCGTGATTTAGGTGTTGATACTATCGTTAGCGGTGGTCAAACAATGAACCCTTCTACCGATGATATTTTAAAGGCTATTGAGGCAACACCTGCTGAAACAGTTTATGTTTTACCAAACAATAAAAATATCATTATGGCAGCTGAACAAGCTATTCCGATTAGCACAAGAAAGGTAATTGTTATTCATACAAGAACAATCCCACAAGGAATTACTGCTATGCTTAACTTTGACCCTGATGCTGATGTTGAAGCAAATGCTATCGAAATGCAAAAAGCTACCGAGCGTATTGCGACAGGTCAAATTACCTTTGCGGCAAGAGACGCTGATTTTGATGGCTTTAAGATTAAGCAAGGTCAACTTATGGCGTTACTCGGAGGTAAGGTTACCTTTGTTGATACCGACCTTGAAAAGTCAGTATTAAAACTTTTGAAGAAGATGGTTAAGCCTTCAAGTGAGTTTATTACTGTAATCTACGGCGCTGATGTTACCGAAGAACAAGCGGCTAAAATTGAAGAAGAAATTCAGGCTAAATTCGGTCAAAAGGCTGAAATTACCGTAATCAACGGCGGCCAACCAATTTATTATTATATTCTTTCTGTTGAATAGGGAGTGAAAATATGACGGCTGACACTGATATTCGTTATTTAAAGGGTGTAGGTGTTAAAAGAGCTGAAATATTGTATTCCAAGGGCATCGATACTGTCGGTGCCCTTTTGCGTTTTTTTCCAAGAAAATATCTTGATTGGACCAAAACTACAACTGTTTTAAGTGCTCCGTTTTTTGAAAATGTGTGTGTAAAAGCTAAAATTGTAACCCCTATTGAAAGTCAACAAACAAAATCGGGTATAACTCTTTATAAGTTTGTGGCGGAAGATGAGAGTAGTCGTTTTGTTGTTACTCTTTTTAACCAAAAATATTTAGCAAACCGTCTTAATTTTGGCAGTACATATTTGTTTTACGGTAAACTTGAGGGCAGTTATGTACTGCGACAAATGGGTTCACCTTTGATTAAGGAAGCGAATTTTAATGGAATAGAGCCTATATATCCCGCAAGTAAGGATATGTCTTCAAAGGCTTTAGAAAAACTGATTAAAACTGCTTTAAATACGGTAGAAATAGAGGAAACTTTGCCACCCGAAATTTTAAAGAAAAATGACCTTTGTGATTTAAAATATGCATTGTGGAATATACATTTTCCAAAAACAAAGGAATCTTTTGAAAGGGCTAAAAAACGACTTGTTTTTGAAGAGTTGTTTATTTTGCAACTCTCTCTTTCAATTATAAAAAGAAAAGCGCATACTTTAAGCGGTTTTATTATTAAAAATAATACATTTGATAAGTTTCAAAAAAGCCTTTCGTTTGAACTTACAAACGCTCAAAAAAGGGTAGTAAACGAATGTATTAATGATATGAAGTCGGGCAAACCAATGGCTCGACTTGTGCAAGGAGACGTTGGTAGCGGTAAAACCGTTGTTGCGGCAGCGCTTTGTTCAATTTCGGCGGAAAATGGTTTTCAGTCGGCTTTAATGGCGCCAACCGAGATTTTAGCCGAGCAACATTTTAATACCTTTAGCGCTATAACTAAAAATAGCGGTATTAAGTGCGGTTTGCTTACAGGTTCGCTTTCTAAAAAGGAAAAAGAAGCGGTAAAGGCTAAACTTAAAAATGGTGAAATTGATGTTATAATTGGTACACACGCGCTTATTGTTGATGATGTTGAGTTTAATAATTTGGGGCTTGTTATAACCGATGAGCAACATCGTTTTGGCGTGGCGCAAAGAGGAAAATTGTCAAATAAAGGTAAAAATCCGCATACTTTGGTTATGTCAGCAACACCTATTCCTCAAACTTTGGCGTTAATGCTTTACGGTGACCTTGATATAAGTATTATTGATGAATATCCAAAAGGCCGCCAAAAAATTGATACTTATTGCGTTGATTCAAGTTATAGAGAGAGAATTTATAATTATATTAAAAAATTCTTGAATCAAGGTAGGCAAGGGTATATTGTTTGTCCTTTGGTTGAGGAAAACGAAGAGGGTAACTTAACTTCAGCAAATGAGTATTATAAAAACCTTGCAAAAAATGAGTTTTGCGACTATAAATTAGGTCTTTTGCACGGTAAAATGACCGCGAAAGACAAAGAAGCGGTTATGGAAAAATTTGCTTTAGGTGAAATTAAGCTTCTTATTGCGACAACTGTTATTGAGGTTGGCATTGATGTGCCAAACGCTGTAATAATGGTAATTGAAAACGCCGAAAGGTTTGGCTTGTCGCAACTTCATCAGTTGAGAGGCAGAATTGGTAGAGGAAGTTTTAAGTCGGACTGTATTTTGATAACTGACAGTAATTCGCCCGATACAAAGGAAAGACTTGATATTATTAAAAACAGTACAAACGGCTTCCAAATTGCAGATAAGGACCTTGATTTGCGAGGACCCGGCGACTTTTTGGGCAACCGCCAACACGGTATTCCGCAAATGAAAATTGCCGATATTTTTGCCGATAAGGCGGTTTTATTAAAGGCAAGGGAAGAGGCTGAAATTTTGTTAAAAACCGACCCTGCGCTTAAAGAAAAAGAACATTTGCCGTTGCGTGAAGAAGTAATAC
>JAZNCS010000063.1:0-20730 GCA_045587685.1 Acutalibacteraceae bacterium | reverse complement strand
GTATTTATAAAAAATTAAATGAAAATAAGTAAATAAAATTTAAATTTTATAAAAATTCTCTCAAAGAAATTTGGGAGAATTTTTTGATATATATAACCTTTATTTTACTTGACAATCATATGTGTTAGACATTATAATTACTATGGATATGTATGAACTATAATATATATAAATATATATTATCTTTTAAAAAATCAACCAAAAAGAAAGGAAATTTATTATGGTTGTTAATCTTCACGGGACACGTGTTCCTCATAGAAAAAACACACAAAATAAACCTGTTGTGCGCTTTGAAAATCCAAAAATGGTAACTATTCCAATGTCAATGCATATTGGCAAACCTGCTATTCCTACGGTTAAGGTTGGAGACTTGGTTAAAGTTGGAACTAAAATTGGTGAAGCGGATGGAGTTTTCTCGGCTAACATTTATTCGAGTGTTTCGGGTAAGGTTGCAAAACTTATCGATTATTTGTTGTATAACGGTTCAACTACTACCGCTGTGGTTATTGAGTCTGATGGGGAGATGGTAGCGGACGAAACCTTAACAGCCCCTGAAGTAAATGACGCAAAAGATTTAGTTGCGGCTATTAAAGCAGGCGGTATAGTAGGACTTGGCGGTGCAGGATTCCCAACACACATTAAATTTGATGTTGACCCCGAAAAAATAGAATATTTAATCATCAACGGCGCCGAGTGTGAGCCTCACGTAACAAGTGATACTGTTACGATGTTAAATCGTACCGATGATATGGCGTATGCTTTAAAAATATTAAATCAATATTTAGGAATAAAAAATGTAATTATTGGTATTGAAAACAATAAAAAAGAAGCTATTGCTTCTATGAAAAAAATGGCATCTTCTTTTACTGAGTTTTCAGTTTCAGTAAAGGTATTGCCTTCGGTTTATCCTCAAGGTGGCGAAAAGGTATTGGTTTACAATACTACAGGCCGCGAAATTCCTACTAATAAGTTGCCGATTGATGTTGGATGTGTTGTTGTAAACTGTACTACATTGGCTACTATCGGCGCGTACATTAAAAATGGTATGCCTTTGGTTGAAAAATGTGTAACTGTAGATGGTGGTGCGGTAAAAAATCCGCAAAACGTAATTGCTCCTATTGGTACTCCAATTAAGGATTTATTCGATTTTTGCGGAGGTTTAACCGAACAACCCGAAAAAATAATTTACGGCGGTCCTATGATGGGTGTTACAGTTCCAAATATAGAAATGCCGGTATTAACTAATACCAACGCTGTTCTTGCTTTAACAAAAAAAGAAGCAAAACTCCCAAAAACTACCGCTTGTATTCGTTGTGGTGCTTGTGTAAATACCTGTCCTTTTGGCTTAGCACCTGCAGATATTTCAAAAGCGTATGATAACAAATCGGTGGACGAGCTTATTGAATTATCGGTTGAGTCGTGTATGGAATGTGGTTGTTGCAGTTTTGTTTGTCCTGCAAACCGCCCGTTAGTACAAAAAAATAAATTGGCTAAACAGTTTTTAAAACAAGAAAAAAATAAGGAGACTTGCAAATAATGGATTCTTTAACAAAATTGATGATATCTCCGCATATTCATAGTGGTCGTTCTACAAGTGGTATTATGCGTGATGTGGTAATTTCATTATTACCTGCAACTGTAGCCGGCACTATAATATTTGGCTTAAGAGCATTACTTGTTGTGGCTATTTGTGTTATTTCTTGTGTAGTATTTGAAGCACTTTTTAATTTTATAACAAAAAAAGAACAAACAGTAGGTGATTTATCTGCTGTGGTTACAGGTCTTTTATTAGCGCTTAATTTACCGGCTAATATTCCATTGTGGCAATGTGTTATAGGTTCTATATTTGCTGTAATCGTTGTTAAATGTTTGTTTGGCGGAATTGGTTGTAATTTAGTAAATCCCGCTATTACTGCACGTGTGTTTATGTTGGTAGCATTTGGCTCAATGGCTAAAAGTACTTTTCCTGTTGACGCTGTTGCAGGGGCTACTCCGTTAGCGGCCGAGAAAATGCCAACAATTACAACATTGTTGATTGGTAATTATGGCGGTGCTATAGGTGAGACTTGTACGGTTGCTTTGTTGATCGGCGGTATATACTTATTAGTGCGCCGTGTTATTACTTGGCAAGTGCCTGTTGCATTTATTGGAACAGTATTTGTCTTGTCATATTTAATACAAGGTTTTGATGTTGTTAATGCGCTTTCTTTGATTTTATCAGGTGGTTTGTTTATCGGCGCTATTTTTATGGCTACCGATTACGTAACATCACCTTCTACACCTTGGGGTAAGGTGATATTCGGTATAGGCGCAGGTTTACTTACTTTCCTTATCCGTCATTACGGTAACTATCCTGAAGGGGTATCGTTTGCGATATTGTTTATGAATATTTTAACTCCTTATATCAGCAAATGGACAAGATACAAGGTTTTTGGAACAGGAGGCGGTAAGTAATGTTAAAAAATATTAAAAACATTTCCGTCTTGGTGAGTGTATGTGTTGTTATCACCTTGCTTTTGGCATTAACAAACTCTATTACTGCTCCAATTATTAAGAAAAACGAAGAGGCTGCGGCAAATGCGGCATTTCTTGAAATAATGCCCCAAGGTAAAGGTTTTGAAAAGGTTGATATTAGCGGCCATAAAATGCCGTCAACTGTTACCGAAGTTTATAAAGAAAGCACTGATAAAGGCTATGTTGTGAAGTTGCTTACTTCGGGTTACGGTGCCGATATGGTAATTATGTGCGGTGTTACAAAAGATGGTGAAATAACAGGCGCAGTTTGTCTTTCTTCAAACGAAACTTTGGGAGCAGAAAAGACTTATGGCGAAAACTTCAAAGGTAAAGATGCCGATAGCGTAGAGAAAGTTGATACTGTTACCGGTGCTACTAAAACAACCGAGGCTTATAAAAATGCTATCAAAGATGCATTAAATGCAGTGATTATTTTAGGTGGCGGCTCGGTTGATGTTCGTAGTGAGGAAGAAATTTTAGCAGATAATTTAAACACTGCGTTACCTGACGGTAAGGCTAAATTTACTAAGGTATTCTTAACCGAAGTGGTTAATGTGGATACTATGTATGTTGCCGATAACGGCGCAGGTTATGTTTGTGTAGTTGGTGAACAGTTTATTGGCGTTGATGCTAATGGTAATGTTGTTACAAACGGCGTAGAAAATGCGCAGGAAATTTCCGATGCAGTGACTTCAATTAAAAATTCAACTCTTACTGATATTAATATATCTTCAAATCCTAACTTGTCTTATGTTGTTTCGGCTAAAAAGACTAAGACCGGAAACTTTGTAATTGAAACAAAGGGTGCCGGATATGGTATTAAAGGCGGAGATGAGTATCATCCTGCTTCTGGTGAATATATTGTTGTGCGAGTGGCTATGACTGCAAAAGGTGAGATTATAGATTGTATTACAGTTTCACAGGCTGAAACTAAAGGTTTAGGTGACGCTTGTGCCGATGAAAAGTTCTACGGTCAATTTGTTGGTAAGAACGATAAGAATTATACCGAAATTGATGCTATCGGCGGTGCTACTTTAACTACTGACGGATATAAACAAGCAGTTGCACGTGCATTTGAAGCAATGAGCATTTTGAAAGGGGGTAACCGATAATGAATAATAAAAGTAATATGTCAATTTTGCTTAACGGCATTATTAAAGAAAATCCTGTGCTTATTCTCGTTCTCGGTACCTGTCCTACTTTAGCAACTACCGGCACTGTTGACGGTGCTTTTGGTATGGGAATTGCCGCATTAGTGGTTTTACTTTGCTCAAATATATTTATTTCGTTATTGCGAAAAATAATCCCCGAATCAATGCGTATTCCGTGTTATATCGTTATAATTGCAGGTTTTGTTACTATCGTAAAACTTTTGGTACAAGCCTTTTTACCAAGTCTTTATACAACACTTGGTGTATATCTTGACCTTATTACAGTAAACTGTATTATTCTTGGTCGTGCTGAAATGTTTGCAAATAAAAATACTGTAGTTAAGTCAGCACTTGATGGTATTGGTATGGGTCTTGGATTTACTGTTGCTTTATGCGCTATGGCGTTTATTCGTGAGGTGTTTGGAGCGGCTTCTTTTGCAGGTGTTCCAATTACCTTTTTAGAAAACTATAAAATAGAGTTTTTAACAAAAGCTCCGGGCGGTTTGTTTGTTTACGGTTTGTTGATTGCATTAATTTTTGTAGTAACAAAGGGTAAAGCGCCTCTTAAAAAATCCTTCTCTTGCGAAGGTTGTCCTGCCGCTCATAACTGTCACGGCAATATGTGTGCTAAGAAAGGAGAGAACGAATAATGGAAATGTTTAAGGTGTTAATCGTTATTTTGCTTTCTTCGGTTTTGGTTGATAACTATGTTCTTAGTCGTTTCTTAGGAATTTGTCCTTTCTTAGGTGTATCAAAAAAACTTGACCAAGCAGTAGGTATGGGTATAGCAGTTACTATTGTTATGTTAATTGCGACTGCGGTAACTTGGCCAATTCAGTATTATGTACTTGATGTTTTAAAGTTGGGTTACTTGCAAAACATTGTGTTTATTTTGGTTATTGCAACTTTGGTTCAGGTGTTGGAATTGGTAATTAAAAAGATTTCTCCCGCTTTGTATAAAGGTTTGGGCGTGTATTTGCCATTGATTACCACTAACTGTGCAGTTTTAGGTGTAACTATTAATAATATTCTTGATGGTTATTCTTTTGTTGAGTCAATCGTAAGTTCTTTAGGTTGCGGTTTAGGTTTCTTGTTGGCAATGGTACTGTTTTCAGGTTTGCGTTCTCGCATTGATGAAAGTAATATACCTGCTCCGTTTAAAGGTTTGGCAGTAACATTAATTGCCGCTTCTTTTGTCTCATTAGCGTTTATGGGATTTGGCGGCATTGTTGAAAATATCTTTGCGTAATAGGAAGAGGTGACAAATATGGAAATTTTAATTGCTGTTGTTGTAATACTTTCTATTGCTGTGTTGGCCGGCGTTTTGTTATCGGTTTTTTCACATTTTTTCTCAACTCCTGAAAATCCATTAAAAAAGGAAATTAGACAATGTTTACCGGGTATAAACTGCGGTGCTTGTGGTTTCAAGGGTTGCGATGATTATACCGAAGCTTTAGCTTGTGGTAATGCGGCGCCTAATCTTTGTATTCCAGGTGCACAAGCCGTTGCTGATGAGATTTCTAAAATCATTGGTGTTGAGGCAGAGCCTTTTGAAGATGTTGTCGCTTTTGTTGCTTGTAATGGTCATTGTGACGCTGTTGTTCACAAGGCTAAATATGAGGGATTAAATACTTGTAAGGCTGCAAGTATGATGTATGGCGGCGAAAATGCTTGTCGCTTTAGTTGTTTAGGATTTGGCGATTGCGCTAACGCTTGTCCTGCTGATGCTATTTGTTTGCGTGATGGTATTGCGCACGTAAATACTGACCGTTGTTTAGGTTGTGGTGTATGTGCTGTGACCTGTCCAAAGCAAATTATTCATATGCTCCCACAAAAAACTGCTGTTGCGGTTATGTGTAGTAATAAGGACAAGGGTGCTGATGCTCGTAAGGCTTGTAAAAATGCTTGTATTGGTTGCAAGAAGTGCGAAAGAGTTTGTCAGCACGGGGCAATTATTGTAAATAACAATTTAGCGGTTATTGATTATGATAAGTGTACTAACTGTGGAAACTGTGCGACCGAATGTCCTACAGGTTGTTTGAAAAAAGTATTTTTCCCCGATTTGCCACAGGGTGTTGGATATGAAGAACTTATTGGTTAATAATAAAACAAAAAAAGGACATTTACGTAACGATGTTTTGTTGATTGTCTTTTTGCTCTTAATAGCAATGATAGGTGGCATATATTTGTTTGTGTTTCGCAAGAGTGGAGATGTTGTAAAGGTTACGGTTGATGGCAAGGTATATGGTGAATATTCTTTAACAAAAGATAAAGTTGTAGAAATATATACCGGTAAGGATAACGAACAATTAAACACTTTAGTTATCGCTAAAGGCAAGGCGTTTGTTGAAACGGCTACTTGTCCTGACGGAATTTGTGCAAATCACCGTGAAATTTTTCGCGATGGTGAGAGTATAATTTGTTTGCCTCACAAAGTTGTAATAACGGTTGTTGCGAAAAAAACAGATGATACACCCGATGCGGTTGCGTAGGAGGCTGTTTATGAAAAAGCCTACAAAAACGATTGCTTTTATGGGGTTGTTTACCGCTTTGGCGCTAATTATGGCGTATATTGAAATTCTTATACCACCTTTATTCCCATCAATACCCGGAATAAAAATGGGGTTACCAAATATTATTATTGTTTTTTTACTATATCGCCGCGGTATAGGAAGCGCTATATGTGTTTCATTGCTTCGAATGGTTATGGTAATGATGTTGTTTGGTAATGTTATGGCATTTTTATATAGTTTAGCGGGTGGATTTTTAAGTTTGAGTGTAATGATTTTATTACGCCGTATGAATTTTTTATCGGTAGTCGGTGTAAGTGTTGCCGGCGGAGTGATGCACAATGTCGGACAAATATTAATGGCTATTCTTTTACTTGATACTACCGAGATAGGTTACTATCTTGTGGTGCTAATTGTTACAGGTGTTATCGCCGGTGTGTTTGTTGGATTATGCGGTGCAACGCTAATTAAAAAAATACCTAAAAACACTATGCTCTTTTAAAAATTGATTGACAAGTGTATACTAATTATAGTAGTATATACTTGCTTATATAAAAAAATTTAGGGGGATTTCTTATGAAAAAACTTTTCTCGGTTATCTTATGCGCGTTATTAATTTTTTCCTTGTTTGCATTAAGCGGATGTGGCAAAAAAGAAACTGCACCTGCTACTTTAAAGTTTGGTGCTGGTGTTTACACTTCTGCTCCTGCAGTGGCTGATGCTACCGCAGAAAAAGAGGGTACAGGCAAATTAGACGTAACTATTGCGGCTGTTACAGTTGATGCGGATGGCAAAATCGTTGCTTGTGAATTGGATACTATGAGCAATTCTGTAAAATTCACAAAAGATGGTAAAGCTGTTGCAAATGAATCTTTTAAAACCAAGTATGAAGCTGGTAAAGATTACAACATGGTAGCTTACGGCGGTGCTAAAAAAGAATGGTTCGAACAAGCCGATTCTTTTGAAAAGGTAGTTGCAGGTAAAACTCTTAGTGAAGTTAAAGCGCTTGTTGCTGAAGGCGATAAGGGTGTTGATGAAGTTGTAAAGGCTGGTTGCACAATTCAAATTCATGAATTTGTTGGCGCGATTGAAAAAGCTTACAAGGCAGCTAAAAAATCCAATGTAACTGCTAAAGATGTGTTAAAGGTAACAATGGTTACTGAACAAACCTGTACTGATGCTACTGCTGAAAAAGATGGTAGCAACAAGGTTTCTACAACTGTTTTTGCTGCGGCTTTAGATGCTAAAGGTAAAGTTGTTGTGGCTTCAAGTGACTGTGTAGAACTTTCTTTCACATTCAATACTAAAGGCGCTTCTACATTAGATACAACTAAAGCAGTTGCTTCTAAGAAGGAACAAGGCGCTAATTACGGTATGGTAGCTTACGGCGGTTCTGAAAAAGAATGGTTTGAACAAGCTGCTGCTTTTGATGCTGCTTGTGTTGGTAAAACCGCTTCTGAAATTTCAAAATTACAAGCTGAAGACGGAAAAGGCGTTGCTGATTTACAAAAGGCTGGTTGCACAATTTATGTAACAGGTTTTGTAAAAGCCGCTTCTAAAATCTAATAAAATCAAGAAATAAAAAAGGGAGAAAATCTCCCTTTTTTGTTTATCTAAAAATGAAAATGAAAAATAGATTAATAAGTTGTGTTTTGGTTGTTTGCGTGTTAATTTGTTGTATACTTTCTTCTTGCAAACCAACTTCTAAAACAAATAAATATTCAGCGCATTCTTTAGATTTTTTTGATACTGCAACTACTATTACGGGTTATGCGGCGACAAAGCAAGAGTTTGATGCAGTAGTAGATGAAGTTTTTGAAAAGTTGTCGGAATATCATAAATTATATACAATTTATCATCGTTTTGATGGTTTTGAAAACCTTTGTACTATCAATGAATTGGTTGATGGTGAGCATCGTGTAGTTAAGGTTGACCGCCGTATAATTGATATGCTTTTATATGCAAAGCAAATGTATAATGATACTGACGGTATGCTTAATATAGCGATGGGTAGTGTGTTATCTTTGTGGCACGATTATCGCACAATAGGTAGAGATGACCCTTCACAAGCTTCACTGCCACCAAAAGAGCAACTTACTGCGGCTGCTAAACATATTGATATAACAAAGATGGTTATAGATGAAGAAAAATGTACTGTGACCTTGACCGACCCGTTGATGAAATTAGATGTTGGCGCGGTCGCTAAAGGATATGCTACCGAGCGTATTGCTTTAGAACTCGAAGAAAAGGGTATTACGGGTTATGTGTTAAATGTAGGCGGTAATATTAGGACAATAGGTTCTAAACCCGATGGTGAGCCGTGGGTGGTTGGTATTGAAGACGGCCGCGGTGGCGATTATTTGGAATTCTTACAGTTAAGAGGAGAATCGGTAGTAACAAGTGGCTCGTATCAACGTTATTATACGGTTGACGGCAAACGATACCACCATATTATTCACCCCGAAACACAAATGCCTGCCGAAGGATATTTATCGGTATCGGTAGTGTGTAACGATTCGGCTTTGGGTGACTGTTTATCAACGGCTTTGTTTTGTATGTCGCTTGAAAAAGGTCGCGCTTTGGTTGAGTCAATGCCTGATGTTGAGGCTATTTGGGTTAAAGAAAACGGAGAACAAATCATATCTTCAGGCTGGAAAAAATATATTAAACAATAAAGGGGAGTTGCTCTTATGTTGGAAAATATAATAATAGGGTTCCAAGGTTTGTTGTATCCTTTTGCGGAATTATCCGCATCAATGCTTGAACTTGTTGGTATTTTAATTATTGTATTCGGTTCGGGCCGAGCATTATTCAAACTTATTCAGTGTTTGTATAAAAAAAGGCCTTTTTATGTTGTTTCCGATTTAGGCAAGGCTTTATCGTTGGCACTTGAATTTAAAATGGGTGCGGAGATTATAAAAACTGTTATAATTCACAATTTGGAAGAACTTTCTATATTGGGTGTAGTAATTATAATTCGTGCACTTTTAGCCTTTATAATCCATTGGGAAATAAAGACAAAGGAAAAGGAAAATTTCTTTAAAAAAGAAACCGATGATGCTAAAAAATAAAATAAAAGGTGAGCTTCTCCTCACCTTGTATTTTTTTAAGAAAAAGTAACTGTTTTAATTTTTTCGTTTAACATTTCGAAAGTAACAGTATCGCCAACTTTAGCGAATGGGAGGTTATCCGAGTAACTAATAGAAACGGTAAATATTGTTTCGTTATTATCCAACAAAATATAATAGGTTGTATTTCCGTTTACTACAGCCGAAGAAATATTTTTAATTTTGCCTGTTATGGTTTCGGTTTCGCCCTCGTCAACATTTGGTACATTTTCGTTTTTGAGTTTTGAAATATAATCTTCTTTTGCGCTTTCAACGGTGTTGCCGGTACCCACTATTTGATATTGGTTAACATCAACAAAGGCATACATTTTAACAAGTCCTGCCGAGTCTTTAAGAGACATAAAGTAGGTTGGGCGGTTGGAAATGTTTAAAAGAAGTGGGAAAGTTGCGGTATATTTAAGGTTTTGAACCTGACCTTCCGCCGAACTCATTGCCGAATATTCTTCAGCACCGGGGCAGGTATAGTATTTAGTTTCCTTTGTGCGAAGATTTGTAAGCACAAAACCAACATTTGATTCATCGCTTGTAACTGATGTCATACCGGTATACAAGTAAACATCATCGCCAATAGCTAAATAGTTATAACCTTCGGTTGTTTGTAAAACGCCCTTTTGACCAAAGATTGAATTAAGATATCCTGAACGATATTTGCCGTTATAGTTTAATTGTTCCAATATCATATCAGAATCATAAGCTTGGTCAACCCAAGAAGGAATTTCATTTACTTTGTAGAATTTGCTCTCTCCTGTAACTGCGTTAAGCAAAACTACACCTTCAACATCGCTACCACTCCAAAAACCAATTTGGTATTTAATGGTAGATGCTACCCAATAAGGTGTTCCATCATCATCAATTTCAAATGAAATGCTGTCAAAAATTTTAGTTGGGTATTTAAAGCGAAGGGCACGGTTAAGGTCGCGCATAAAATATTCGCTTTCGGAATATTTTAAACCTTCTTTAAGGCGAACTAAATTTGTTTTTTGGGTAGTCATATCTATTGTTATATAGGCAGGAATACCCTCTTTTTGGTTGTTGAACCATTTAATGATATCGCCATAAACCAAAGGTGTTACGCGAACGGGTTTACCCTTAAAGTTTATTTGGGTATAAAGGTCTTGAATTTCAAACTGAGAAACTAAGTCGGACATTTCGCCAAGTTCTCTTTGTGCAAGGCGAGAAGCGGTATCGCGGTCAACTATTGGGATTTGTTCCATACTGATTTCGGCAACATCTTTTGAAAAATCACCATCAGTAATATTTATAAGTTGGTTATATTTTTTAGCGTTAAAAATTTGCGCACCGATTACTGAAAACAAAAGACCAAGTACGAGAACTGCTACAAGATAAACCGCAGTGAATTTAACAGTTTTGTTCATATTTTTTAAATTAAAGCTTGGTAATTTTAAAAGTTTATTATCCTCAACGGTTGTGCCTTTAAAAAGATTAAGGAAGTTTGAAAATGCGTTTATAACAATAAAAAGAATAATGCTAATTGTCACAAAGGTCCAAAATTCCTGACTTCTTATATTAATAGGTGGTAATGCAAACCAATAATAAATAGCAATTATTAGTAAAGAAACAAACCATTTTAAAATTTTTGAAAAAGTAGTATTTTTCATTAAACTCTCTCCTTTATAAGTACAAAATATCATATTTTCAAATTAAAGTCAATTCTTAAACGTTGAATTTTTGCATAAATGATAGTATAATTATTTTAGAGGTGGAATTATGTTTAAAGAAATTACCGCAAAAGAAATTAAGGAAAATATAATTAAGTCTATTGCTGATGAATGGATGCTTATTACCGCAGGGGATGAAAGCGGATATAATATGATGACTGCTTCCTGGGGATTTATGGGCGAAATGTGGGGAGAAGACACTTGTATTGCAATGGTGCGCCCTGGGCGTTACACAATGGATTTTATTGATAAAAACGATTATTATACATTAAGTTTTTACGGTGATAACAAGGATATACATAAAGTTTGTGGCAGTATGTCGGGTAGGGATGTAAATAAAACCGAACTAACGGGCCTTACTCCTGTTTTTGCTCATAACAGTGTGTATTTTAAAGAAGCAAGACTTGTTATTGTTTGTAAAAAGCAATATATTGGCGAATTAAAGGAAGAAGAATTTATAGATAAAGCGCCGCTTAAATGGTATGAAAATAAAGATTTTCATAAAATGATTTTTGGAAAAATTGAAAAGGTTTTGGTGAAGGAATAATGAAATTTTTAATAGCTTCGGATATACACGGCTCGGCTTATTTTTGTGATTTACTTATTAAGGCAATAAAAGAGGAAAAAGCGGACAAGGTTTTACTTTTGGGGGACGCTTTGTATCACGGACCTCGTAATGACCTACCGAAAGATTATAACCCAAAAGTTGTTTTAGAAATGTTAAATAACATACGCGAAAAAATTCTTTATGTTAGGGGAAACTGTGATAGCGAAGTTGACCAAATGGTATTAAATTTCCCAATTCTTGCGGATTACGCTATAATTCCGCTTGAAAATAATGTTATTTATGCGACCCACGGGCATATATATAACCCCAATAATTTACCGCCGCTTAACAAAAGTGACATTATCTTAAATGGTCATACCCACGTTCCTAAGTGCGAAGAAAAAGAAGACTGTATTTATATGAACTGCGGTTCGGTTTCAATTCCAAAAGAAAATTCGCCACATAGTTATATGACATTAGAAAACGGCGAGTTTTTATGGAAAAATTTAGAAAATGGAGAAGTTTATAACCAATATATAATTTAAAATATTTAGCACCTCTACTAAAAAAGTAGAGGTGCTTTTTGTATAATGAAAACCACGCGATAGTCGCGTGGCTCAAAAAAGGTTACCCGATGTGAACAATTTGTAAAAAAGGCTCCCTTGTGTAAAGGGAGCTGTCAAAATCCGAGATTTTGACTGAGGGATTGTTGAGATATAATAAGATTAAATTATTACCTTGTCGCTAATGCCGCGACAGGCACTTACTTTCTTGTGTGGGCGAAAAGAAAGTAAGCAAAGATTCGCCTAAGGGGGAATTTCGATTTCCCCCTTAGGTGACAAATTAAAATTTATATAAAATTACCGCCGAAGGAGAAAACTAACGTTTTCAATTCGGCGGTAAAATCAACGTATTTTATAGTATGTTCTCTGTCACCATAACCCCCTTAAACGACAAGGGCTTTGCCCTTGACCCGTTTGCGAGCCGACAGTTATTCTAAACCTAAAAAGAAATCATCATAAGTGCAGTTATAAATTTTTTTCAAATTTATAATAACGCTTACTTTAATATTTAATTCGCCTGATTCATATTTGGCGTAGGTTGATCTTCCTATATCACAACCACGACGTTGTAACTCGGCACATAATTTTTCTTGAGATAATCCTGAAATATCTCTTAATCTTCTAAGGTTATCTCCCATATTTAAATCACGTCTTATTTTTTGTAGCATAAAATTACCTCACAAATTGACCAATATTGGTTGCAACTAAATGTATTGTATGTTATACTTACTGAAAATATTGTCCGCAATACTGGTCAATTTCGGAGGTTAGTGTGTTAACTTGTACGTTTTTTGGAAATAAAAATACGCCAATAGAAGTTTTGCCGTATTTACGTAGAATAATCATTGATTTAATAGAAAATGAAAATGTTAATTATTTTTATGTTGGTAATCATGGTGCTTTTGATTATATGGTACGGGATGTTTTAAAAGAATTGAAATTAAAATATCAAAATATTAATTATAGAGTAGTACTGGCATATTTAGAAAATAAAAATGATGGATATATAGATTACTCTGATACAATTTATCCTGACGGATTGGAATCGACTCCGTTAAAATATGCAATAATTAAAAGAAATAATTGGATGATTAGTAAATCTAACTATGTAGTGACGTATATTAAGAATAAGTATGGTAATGCAATAATGTATAAAGAATTAGCTATAAAAAAAGGTAAAATTGTAATAGAAATTCTTGATTATATACAGTGAATTTAAAAATATTTAGCACCTCTACAGTTTTAAAGTGTAGAGGTGCTTTTTTATATTGCTTTATTTAATATAGCGCACATTACGGTGATGTCGTCTTGGTGCTTGTCGGTGCGGCGGCGTTTTGCTGTTCGGGCTAAATGCTCGGAAAGTTCTTGAGCCGAACCGTTTTGCCAAGCGGAAATTTCAGTGCGCAACCAATCGGTTCCCTCGGATACAACACCATCGGACATAAGAACAATTATATCTCCCGCTTTGCATTTAATATTTGCTTTATCAAAATTAATATCTCTTAAAATACCAACGGGTAGGGAACTGCTTTCGGCTTTTCCTGTCTTTCCTGAACGGCGCAACACTGTAGGAGCAGCACCCGCTTTATAAAGCGAAGTCATCCCTGTATAAAGGTCTATACTTGCAATATCTACTGTTGCTAGGGATTCATCGGTTGATTTAAAAAGCATTGAGGAGTTAAGAATTCTTAAAGAACAATCGTACCCAAAACCTGCTTTAATTAATCGCGCCATTAAGCCCGAAGCCATTGCGCCATCAACGGCGGCGCGACCGCCTGTGCCCATTCCGTCACTTAATACCATTATAAAATGTCCGCGTCCATCGTTGAAATATTTATAAGCATCTCCGCACAGTGAAGATTCGTTTGCTGAAATTTGTTCTATGCCGATATCAACTTGAATTTCAGCTTTTTCGTTTAAAACTATAAAAATATTTCCGCCAACTTCACTTACAATCGGAATATCAAAATCTCTTTCACAAACAAGTGAAGCGATTTTCATTACACTTAGTTTGTTTATAACAAGTTCGGCAGTTTTTTTAAGTTTGAGTTCTAAAGTCATTCTGCCGTATTTATCAATTCTTCCACAGCATTCATCAACAAAGATATTTATATTTTTCAGTGCGGCGGCGGTGTTTTCGGCAGCAAGGGAGTTAAATTGTTCATCGTTATCGAAGTCTTCCGCTAAATCGCAAAGCATTGAAGAAATGCCGTCAAATTGGTCGGAAACTACCGAACGGACCTCATCAATTCGGTTTTCGGCGGCTATTCGCGAGGCGTAATCGCTATATCTTCGATATGAAGCGTTGGCAACACCCGACAATCTAACACATCTTCCTTTGAATTCCTCTGTTGCGGCGTTTTCGGGTGAGTTTTGACCGTGTTTAATTGCTTTTGTCATTTCGAGTATAGCATCAACCGTTTGTTCGCGTTTTGTTTCCCAACAGTGAGTTCTTAATTTACACCCTTTACAAGCGTCTTGCTCGATTGAGTTTATAACAGTTGTAAAGTCGGGCGAGTTTATTTTTGAAAGTTCCATTGAAACCTTTTCAACCGTTTGTGACACATCTTTTAGTGCACCTGCGGCTAAATTTAAGCGCATAGTTAAGGTTTTTTTAAAACTTTCTGGTATTGCAAGTTTTGGTGAAGCGCAAAAAATCTTGCTTAAATAAATTCCAACATTTCTTGGTATTACCAAAAATAAAATTGAACCAAGTAAGGCTTCAATAACGGTTATCGAAATCAGTTCGGTATCAGCAGTAGTAACAGAACCTATAAAACTTATAATTATTAAAACAACAACTTCGCTGTATTTTCCGAGCGAGGAAAATACACCCGCTAAAAGTCCCGCAAAGGCAAAGGTGATTGCTATATTACCTGAAACCCCTGTTATAAGCGCAGTAAATGCAACCGCGGTTCCGCTTATAGCGCCATAGGAAATGTTTCCGTATTTTGCGGCGGTTAATATAATTGTTATACCAATAATTCTACCAAGCGAAATTCCGCTTAAAGTTACGGAACTTAGTCCTATAAGTAAAAGACTTATGCAAATAATAAGTATTGAAAATTCTTCGGCGGAAAATCCAATTTTTTCGGTACGACTTAAGATTAAAAAACACTTTGCAAAGAAGAAGGTGGCAGCGGTACATAAAAGCGATTCTAAAACCGTGTCGATTATATTTCCGCCTAAACCGCTTATTGTTACGGCTGAAGTGAAAAAACTCGCCAAAAGCGAAATTAGTGAGAGGAAGAGGGGATTACTTACTAACTTTTTATAATTTCCAAGTAGTAGTTTTATACTAAGAATTGCAAAAAGCGAGGCTAAATATTTAAAACCGCTACTTCCGGCTGCGGGTATAAAATAACCTAAAAACACTCCTATTGCTGCAGCAGGAGTATAGGTTAGGGAACAACCTGCAAGAAAAGAAAGCCCAAAGGGGAGAAGCTTGTCCAATACTATACCTCGAGTTGAAATTATTCCTAACAAAGCAATAGAAATATGGTAGCCACTTGCTATAACGATTTCTATTGGTTTAAAGTTTTGGGTTTGGTTACTTACCTTAACAATATTTTTCAACATATATCACCGCCATTAATTTCTAAAAAACATTATAAGTCCTGATTAAAGTGAATTTTGTCAAACAGCGGTGTAGCATTTTTGAAGTTTTTGCAACAAAAGGTAGTTTTGTAATAAAATTTTTAAAAAAGGAAATGCTATTTTTTGGAAGGTGGTAAAATTATGAAAAAATGTGTTATTTTTTGTGCTTGTGTTATAACGGTTGCAATAATTTTAGGTTTAGGCGTTTCGGCACTTTCTAAAATAGGTTCACAATCCGAAGAGGTTAAAAATATTCAAATAGCGTTAAAAAAGGGCGGTTATTATAGCGGTAATGTAGATGGAATATTCGGTACTGCAACTAAAAACGCAGTAATTGCCTTTCAAAAGGATAACGGTTTAACGCCAGATGGAATAGCAGGTAAAGCAACACTAAATGCCTTGGGAGTTAAGGGGGACGAAAATTCCTACAAAGGCTATTCTTCATCCGATTTTGAATTGTTAGCGCGTATTATATCGGCAGAAGCAAGAGGAGAAGAATATTTAGGACAAGTAGCAGTTGGAGCGGTTATTTTAAATAGAATAGAACACCCGTCTTTTCCTGATACATTAGCGGGTGTAGTTTATCAAAAAGGTGCGTTTTCTTGTCTTAATGACGGGCAGTTTTATGAGCCGATAGATGATAGTGCTTACAAAGCGGCGCGAGATGCTTTGAATGGTCTTGACCCAAGCGGAGGGGCAATATATTACTATAACCCCGTAAAATCAACAAATAAATGGATTTTTGGAAGACCGGTAATTACAACAATAGGAAACCATAGATTTTGCGCATAAAATAAAAAACACAGGAAACAAATCCTGTGTTTTTTCGTTTTATTTTGTACCAAAAATACGGTCGCCTGCGTCACCAAGACCTGGGAGTATATAAGCGTGGTCGTTAAGGCATTCATCAAGACCTGCACAGTAAACCGGAACATCGGGATGTGCTTTTGTAAACGCTTCAACACCTTCGGGAGCGGCGATTATGCACATAAATTTAATTCTTCTTGGGTTGAACTCTTTAATACGAGCAACAGCATCAATAGCGCTACCGCCTGTTGCTAACATTGGGTCAAGAACAAAAACATCACGTTCATTTAAGTCGGAAGGTAATTTGCAATAATAGTCAACAGGTGTATGTGTTTCAGGGTCACGATACATACCGATATGACCAACTTTTGCTGCAGGTATTAAACTTAAAACGCCATCTACCATACCGAGACCTGCTCTTAAAATAGGAACAAAAGCCATTTTACGACCTGCAAGTACCTTTGTTTTAGCAACCATCATAGGTGTTTTGGTTTCTACTTCTCTTAAAGGTAAATCTCTTGTAGATTCATAGCACATAAGCATTGCAATTTCGCTTATAAGTTCGCGGAACTGCTTTGAGCCGGTTTTTTCATCACGAAGAATTGTGAGTTTGTGCTGAATAAGAGGATGGTCCATTACAAAAACATTAGATTCCATTTTTAAAAATCCTTTCTATTGTTGATTTTCAATATTTGTTATTTTATCAACTCTGTTTTGGTGGCGTGCGCCTTCAAACTCGGTATCAACAAAAAGGTCAGCAAGTTCAAGCGCTGTACCAATACCGATAACACGGCCGCCAAGGCAAAGTACATTTGAGTTGTTATGAAGTCTTGTGTATTTTGCGGAAAAATGTTCACTGCAAACAGCCGCGCGAATACCTTTAAATTTATTTGCGGCAATAGACATACCTATACCTGTACCACAAACTAAAATTCCGCGTTCACATTCGCCACTTAAAATACTTTTACAAAGTTTTGTTGCAATATCGGGGTAATCAACCGAAACTTGTTCGTAGATACCAAAATCGGTAACCTCAAAACCGCGTTCTTTTAAGTGTTCTAAAATTGCATTTTTGTGTTCCAAACCGCCGTGGTCACAGCCTATTGCTATTTTCATTTTGTTTGCTCCTTTGACTTTAATTCTCTTTCTGCTTGGGGAAGACGTAAATATATAGGCAAAAGTTCACCGGAAGAAATAGTGTTACCTGTTTTAAAACTTTCAAGCGCTGTAAAACCTACACTGGCAGCATTTTGAAATCTTCTAATTGGGTGTGACTTTTTAACAAACGGTAACTCTTTTGCAAAATTATAAAATACATCGGTTCCGTCACCAACTATTATAACATCTTTTTTGTAATTTTGCGAAACGTTTTTTAAATTTTCTACTAATTCTTCGCACATAAGCGCTCTATCCTCAGTAATTCTTGTAACGTTTCCGTTTGAAATATCAAAAAGTGCGTTATAAACTTGGTTGCATCTCGCATCCATTACAGCACAAACAACACAATCTGTATCAGAATAATTTTGCGCCATACTTTCAAGTGTAGATACTGAAACACAAGGTAAATCTTTTGGTGCGGCAATACCTTTTAGTACGCTAATACCAATACGAACACCCGTAAAAGAACCGGGACCGGCGCTTATACAAACACCTTCGATTTCCGAAATATCTATAAGGGAAGAATTCAATAAAGATTCTACCATTGGAAGTAAAGTTTGCGAGTGGGTAAGTTTTACGTTTGTGTAGGAAGAAGCAATAACTTTGTCATCTTCGAGTAGTGCAACCGATGCAGGAGTTGCCGAACACTCTAATGCTAAAATTTTCATTATGCTTCACCACCGTTTTTAATGATTATTTCTCGCTCATTTTCACCTAATTGCGAAATTTCAACGAATATTGTATTGTCTGGTAGGGCGTTTTCAATATTTTCGCTCCATTCGGCAGCGATTACTCCGCCTTGTTCGATATAATCAAAATACCCTGTAGAATATAAATCTTCCCAACCGGAAATACGGTACATATCAAAATGGTAAAGGGGAATTCTACCGCTTAAATACTCATTTATAAGAGCAAAGGTAGGCGAGGTGACATTTTCACCTGAACCAAGACCTTTAGCTAGTCCTCTTGTAAAGCGGGTTTTACCCATTCCAAGACCACCGCGAAAGGCTATAACTTCGCCACCTTTAAGTTTTTTGCCCAACATTTCGCCAATATTTTCGGTTTCTTCGGGACTATGGGATATGTATTTCTCCATAAAATAACCTTTCAAAACAAAATTTCTAAATTAGAGTATAACATATTTCTTTTGCTTTTTAAAGTGTTACTTGAATATTTTATTAAAATAAAATATAATAGTAATTAAGAAAACTTTGGAGGGCTCATTTTTGAAGTATATTTTGGGTAAAATTGCAGACTTTGTGCGTGAGTCTGATAAAATTTTAATATTACTTTGCTTTTTTGCAACAGCTTATGGTTGCTTGGCAGTTTTTACATCTACATATTATACAGGAAACGTAAGACCCGTTATTGTTCAAGTTTTTTGTATGTTTGCCGGGTTAGGTGCCGCATTTTTTATTTCTGCTTTTGATTATGACAAATATCTTCGAAGGTGGTATTTAGCGGCGGCAGGAGCCCTTTTACTTGTAATTCTGACTTTTTTCATTGGTTTTGCGCCTGAAGGTACGGACGATAAGGCTTGGATTGATTTAGGTTTTACAATGTTTCAACCTTCGGAATTACTAAAGGTTAGTTTTCTTATTACATTTAGTTTACATTTATCAAAGGTTAAAGCAAATATAAATAAACTTAAAATTTTAATACCTGTTTGTGTTCACGGTTTGATCCCTGTTGTTCTTATTCACTTTCAAGGTGACGATGGTACGGCTTTAGTTTTTGCTGTTATGGTTTTATTTATGATGTGGACGGCAGGTGTTTCTTGGAAGTATTTTGCGGCAGTTTTTGCGGCAGTTTTGGTGGCGACACCGCTTATTTACTTTTTTGTTATGAATGATGACCAGCGTGAAAGAATTATAAGCCTCTTTGATATTGAGGCTAATATTCAAGGCGTAGGTTTCCAACAATGGCGCGGAAGAATGGCGTTGGCTAATGGTGGCTTTTTCGGACAAGGCTTTTTAAAAGGAAGTCTTACCCAAACGGGTGCAGTGCCTATGGGGCACAATGACTTTATATTTGTAAGTATTGGCGAAGAATTGGGCTTTTTAGGTTGTATGGCGGTAATACTTCTACTCGGCGCGATATGCTTTAGATGTTTACAAATTGCGAAACTTTCCTCTAAAGATGAAGGTAAATATATTTGTGTTGGTATGTTTGCAATGTTATTTGCGCAAACATTTATAAACCTCGGAATGTGTACTTCGGTTTTGCCTGTAATAGGTATAACGCTTCCGTTCTTTAGTGCGGGTGGCACATCTGTATTTTGTCTTTATTTGGGTATTGGTTTGGTGTTAAGTGTTTATATGCACCGAAATTCAAGAACAATTTATTTACACGATTAAAAAAGTGCCGATTTTTCGGCACTTTTTACATTATAATTGGGTTGTATATTTTCTGGAAATATTGTTTAAACTCCTTTAAGTAGTTACGGCTGATATGTAGCATTTTTCCGTTTTTAAGATATATGTAATCGTTGTTGTATTTTTCAATACATTCAATATTTATTATAAAGGCTCGGTTTATTCTGAAAAAATAATTATTTGGGAGCAAATCATATACTTTTGCCATTGTTTTGTTGCATCTGATTTTGTTTTGATTTAAATGTACAAAACAGTTTTTGTTTAAAGCCTCTAAATAAACTATTTCGGAAGTGTTTATACAAAAGGTGTTCTTTCCGTCCCTAATCCAAATGGGGTGGTTTTTATGTTTATTCTCAAAAAATGAATTTAAAAGATTGTTTAGTTCTAAAGTTGAAATCGGCTTTTTTAAAAAGCCAAACGGATTTACTTTAAAGCAATCAAACACAACATTCTTGTTAGAAGACATAAAAATTACTGCGGTGTGCGGAAAGGATTTTCTTAAAATTGTAATTGTTTCAATACCGCTAATAAGGGGAAGGGAATATTCTATAAAAATAAGATTATAGTTTTTATTTGAGTTTAGTAGTTCCTCACCTTTAGTAAAAACATCTATTACAGTTTCTAATTTGTTTTGGTTTGAATACCCATAAATTTCTTTCTTTAGATTTTTAATAGAATTATAATTATTATCACAAATAGCA
>JAZNCS010000062.1:0-4868 GCA_045587685.1 Acutalibacteraceae bacterium | reverse complement strand
GTTATATTTTTTATATTTTTTTTAAGGTTGCCTAATTTATATATAAAAGGTATTTTAACATAATAGTTCTCAACACCGTCATAATTCTTTACACCATTTACTCTATATTGTTCGTTAGATATAACAGTAACTTGATAACCCTTATTTTTAAAATAATTAATTATCTTTTGACAACAAACACCATTAGCTGACATATTAGGTAAGTAATTACCTAATATCACTAAAACATTTTTCACTACATAAACTCCTTAAAATAAAGTCTATTTAACCCTATACTTTTTAATAAAATCATCAATATCTAAAAAGTCATCGAAACGCTCGGCAATTTGCTTGTCGCTCCAATTCCACCATTTAATTTTTAAAAGTTCTTCTATTTGTTCTTCATTAAAGCGGTATTTAATCACCTTTGCGGGTATTCCGCCAACTATAGCATAAGGCGGAACATCCTTAGTAACTACAGCACCTGCGCCAATAACAGCACCATCGCCTATTTTAACACCAGCCATAATACTCGCATTTTTACCTACCCAAACGTCATTACCGATAACTGTTTTTTTAGAAGATATATGCTTTTCAAAAATTTCCTCTTGCTTTTTGCTTGGTAACAATTCATCAAAATCAGGATATCTAAAGCTTGAAAATAAAAATTGGTGTGTTGTTACTCCCATATAATGTGTTTGAAGAATGGAACAACCGTCCGCAAAACTACAAAAAGAGCCTATACTTTCGATAAATTTCATATCGTATGCACTTGGTTTTGCAAGTGGTCCATAACAATACCTACCTATATTATCGTAAGTAACATTTTCGGCACTTTGTTCTAATTTAATTGCGGCTTTTCTAAAAACTGCCGAAAGTTTTTTCTTTAAATTCATTTTAATATCCTTTCAACAAACCATTTAAAATCTTGTTTTGTTTCATAAAATTTTGATGGTTTGTAACTTTTATCCTTTAACACATAGTCTAAAACTTCACTCGCCGGTGCAAACCAACCATTTTTAGATGCTATATAATCTATACATTCTTTAAATTCTTCATTTAAATTACCATTATCATCAACAAACTCATAAGCAAAATGGGTATAAACTATACAACAACCCTTTTCCTTAATAAGTTTATCTACATTTTCTTTTTTAAGTAATTTAAGAAATGGTGCTAAACGCATACCGTCAGAAGAACTAAACCAATAGTTTGAATATTTATCCTTATTAGTTTCGGGGTAAACCAATCGCGAATCGGCTTTTAAAGTATTAATTTCATTAAAAGTACGATTTCGAATATACTTAAAATGCTTTTTAGCAGCATCTCCCCAAAAATATTCGCTATTTTCATCCGTACCAAGTGACAAAACATTCTTTCTTAATAATGAATAAACCTTACTAATTAATGGTGAAAAGCGCTTACTACCCCAATAAATATTTTCAATATTATTACTGTGGTTTATATGCATTTTAGGGTACTCGCCAAATGTTTCTTTAAACAACTCGAGCGCTTTTAAAGTTTCTTCGCGCTTAAAACCACCCGACCCCGCATTATGAAAACCAATTTCAAAACCTTTATTTTTAAGGTCTTTTAAAAATTCACAGTAGTTTTCATCCTGTAAACATTCGCCTTTATATATATTATCCCTAACAGGATATGCCCAACAAGTTTTTGTTGTAATTATTCCCTTACTATAAAGGTAATCGTAAACAGGTTTTACATTCGCTACAGTTGCGCCATCGGTATCATCTACAATCGTAAAAGCAAAATCATAGGTTTCAGGCCAAACTATTTTTCTTGGCATTTTTTAAATCCCTTTCTTTTCCGAGCGGTATTTAATTATTCGGCGGTAATCTTCAACATAATCTACTTCTGACCAAAAAATTCCCGCAACATCGTGAATATACACATTCATACTTGAAGAAAGGTCATATAGTACGTTTTCCCACCATACCGAATGGCATTGTGAATTAATCATATCTATCATATGATTTCTATAAACTGAAACAAAATCAGCACTTAATTTTGCTACACCTAAGCACTCACCAGTTGTTTCCTCAACACTAAGGTCTTTACCGTATTTTTTTAATATACCATCTTCGTAATAATAACGGTAATCCGCCTCTAATCTTCTCGAAGAATCGGCTAATAAAACAGGACTTTTTTTGAAGTTGATTAGTTCATCAACTATTTCAGGCTCAAGATAAACGTCCCCACTCATTATCATAGTTTCTTCATTATCAACAAGATAATCTTTTGCAAACCACATTGAAGCAATACCGTTTGTAACATCAAAAAACGGGTTGTACACAAATGTAACATTTTTATCTTTCAAGTGTTCTTTAATAACGTCCGCTTTATAGCCAACAACTATTATTATTTCCTCAATGCCTTTGCTTCTGAGCATATCAACTGTATATTCAATAAGCACTTTTCCACCAACATCGACCATACATTTTGGCTTTTCATCAATAAACTTGCTTATTCTTGTGCCTTTTCCGGCCGCTAAAATAATAGCTTTCATTAATATTCTCCTTTATACTACAACTTACATTCCATAATATCGTGAATAGGTTGTTGTTTTTCCTTTGGCGGCAATTTCATATAATCGCCATAACATTTTTTAAGTAACTCATCATAATTGCGAGGTACGGGGTACATTTTACCCTCGAATTCTACATCGATTAAATCTTCAACATCTGATTCAGTAAACTTAGGCCAATATCTACCCCTGTGGCAGAGTTGGTTTTTTAACTTTGTAGGAAAAACATTGAAAAACCGCATAGTAAATTCGGTTAAAAATCTACAAGCTTTAAGCGGTATAGCCGAATAAATTATCCTTTTGAGTTTTGAATTTCTTCCTACGCCTCTAATTTTAAAATCGCGAATAGCCTGTAATTTTATAAGTATTGCTGTTTGTAATTTATAAAGCGGATTCCAAATATTATCAAGTGGAAAAATATCAATATAAACGCATTTTTCTATTGGAATATCCGCAAAAACTCCCTCAACATAACGAGTTCCTTTCTTCTCCACCTTTAATATAGAAATAGGATATTTTATATCTGCATAATAATCTTGAAGAAAATATGCACTATTCAACTTTGTTTTGCATACCTTTTTAAATTTTTGGTAATTCTTTCTTGTCATCCAAAGGTCAATATCATCATCCCAAGGTATAAAACCTTTGTGGCGAATAGCCCCTAACATTGTACCGCCCGACAAAAAATATTTAATTTTATTTTCTTTGCAAATGCGGTCTACTTCATCTAACATTTCAAGTTGAACCTTATGTATATCATCAAGACTTATACCGCAAATATAAAACTCGCTCATTATACCACCGTTTCACCCTTAACAGAATTTATAATAATTTCATTTGTTTTAATTGCATTCTTTTCGGCGTTATGATATTCCGCCGCTTGTGTAATTGCATTTTTTATATACATTTCACGCAATTCATCATTTTCAATAATTTCTTTTATCTTTTCACAAAGTTCGGTTTTCTCTTCAATCACACAACCTAATGAGTGTTGTTTAAAATAATCTATTGATGCTATTTCAGTAGAACCGTAAACTAACGAACAACGGCCACTTGCCAACATATCCGCAATTTTTGTTGAAAAAGCATATTTTAAGTCCTTTTTATGCCAATCGGATTGATTTTCTATATGAACTATAAAATCGCTTTTCGCTATTTTTTCCCCAAGTTCATCATAAGAAATAGCAGGATGAAGTTCAATCCCATTATCAATAGTGAGTTCATTCATATGCTCACCTGTGGAAGCAGTATAAACATCAATTTTAAATCCTAATTTTTTAACAGCCTTACCCATTTCTAATAACGGCTCACATCTACCAACAGGCTCTCCAAGATTTCCCGCATAAATAAATTTAGGACTTTCTTTGCAAAACTTATGTTCAAAATCAGGTTTTATATCGGTAGCCTTCATTATTGTGTAACCAATATTTTTAAAAAACTTTTTATAATCTCTTTCAAGAGCTTCACACAAATAGATACACTCACTTGCTCTTGCCATCATTTTTTCATAAATCTTTTTGTAGTTATAACGATATAACCTATAAATCAGCGTTTTCTTCTCATATCCTTTTAAGTAATAAGCCTCTGACTGATGAATAACCAATGGGATACCGAGTTCTTTTGATAGCTTTGTTGCCATTTTTATAAGATATGCAAAATCACCCGGTTGTACCAAAATAACCTGTGGGGCAAAATCTTTTACCCATTTTTTAAATTCCTTAGTATTCCAAAGTTTTGTTGACCAAAGCAAATTTCTGAGCAACAAAGCAAGATCTCGATGTTTTAATCCACCAATGCTTTGTTTTTGGGCGGTTACTCCCACACCACTTACCATTTTAGTTTCTTCTAATTTTATAGCTGAGCCTACTTTTGTTTTAAAAGGCTTTAAAATTTTACGAAAAAGTTCAGAATCAGTTATTTTATAATACGAAAAACAAACAGGAATATTAGGTTGCATTTCTTTTATATAAAGTTGTGAAACTTTATCAGATGGGTATTGATTAAAATAAGATGCTAATGTATTACCCATAGAATTTTCTTTTGTAAATGAAGTATGGCTTATAACTAAAACCCTTGGAAATAAATTCTCCACTATTGTTTCACCTTTCTCATCTCTTCTTAAAGCTTTTAATAAATCCTTTAAACATTAATTTCAACATCATTCCAAGTGAAATTGTGCAATTTTTTTGCTTTCGGATATTTATTATTCTTCTTAAAATAAGCAACGGTGCTAATAAACCGTAAACCCTATTATAAATATATCCGCAAGATATAAAATACTGCTCATCATATCCTTTAAACCAAGAACTATCTCCTTGATTAATGTAACTTATAAAAACAGGTG
>JAZNCS010000061.1:0-74584 GCA_045587685.1 Acutalibacteraceae bacterium | reverse complement strand
CGTATTCTATGCCTTTATAAACACTTGTTATTTTATCTTTAGTTATTATATATTCTAAACCATTGATGTTTTCGGGAGATGAGAATTTTAAAGTGATTTCGTTGTTTTTTGTGTTAGTTACTTTACAGTCATAATCCTCATTATAAAAGGTTATATTGCAATCAAAAGAAACATTGTTTGTAATAGGTTTTATATTTTCAGCCTTGCTTTTACAACCTATCAAAAACATAAAAATCAGAAAAACACAAAAAAGTTTTTTCAAAGAAAACATTCCCTTCGTTCGCTAAAGCTCCTCTATGATATCACTTGCGAGAATTGAAGTTTCCTTTCTTTTAAGCAGCGCTTTATCCGCTGCTTCACTGTGTAAATAAACTGCAGCTTTTATAGCATCAAATGTCGGCAAACCTTGTGCTAAAAGGGAAACTATTATACCGGCGAGGACATCGCCGCTACCACCTTTTGCTAACCCCGGATTACCGTTTGTATTTATACAAATTTCGCCCTCGGGTGAAGAAATTATTGTGTTTGCGCCTTTAAGTACTACAAAGCAATTATGCTCTTTAGCAAAAGCTTTGGCGGTTTCTATGCGGTTTTCTTCTACTTGCGAAGTGCTTTTTTTACAAAGTCTTGCCATTTCGGCAGGGTGAGGAGTGAGTATAATAGGAGCTTTGCTGTTTTTTAATATATCTATGCGAGAGGCTAAAGCATTTATTCCATCAGCATCAATTACAAGGGGAACAGTAACTTTTTCTATTAAATTTTGGAGCAAAATTTTAGTATCATTATTCAAACCGACACCGCAACCGAAAAGGACTGCAGTAGTTTTTTCTAATGCTTTATGTGGTAATTCGCTTGTTAAAGTTCCTAAAGGATTTTGCTTTACCGGGATACAAACCGCTTCGGGAACACCTAAAGTAAGCGTTTGGTATATACTTTCGCAAACCACAATTTTTGCAATACCAACGCCGCTTCTTAACGCGGCTCTTGAAGAAAGAATTGAAGCCCCCGCCATACCGTAACTGCCGCAAAGCAATAGCGCTGTACCAAAAGTTCCTTTATGAGAATTTTTGGGTCTTTTTTCGAATATAGGTTTTTGATTTAAAGTATAAGAATATCCGCAAAGCTTCGCACCAATATCGGCTACAGTTAATTTGCCGCAATATTCATTACCGTAAGGCAAGAAGAAGCAAGGCTTTGGTGCTATAAATGTTACGGTTAAATCCGCCTTAAAAGCGGCGCCTAAAATCTTTCCGCTATCAGCTTCTATGCCGCTTGGGATATCTACGGCAATTTTTATTGCATTAGATGAATTTATATCATTTATCAAATCGCAAAAGTCAGGATTCAAAGGTCGGTTTAAACCTATACCAAAAAGGGCGTCAATTATAATATTAAAATCTTGCGAAAATTTATTTGTTACGGGTATTTCGCCAAGTTTTTCAAAATAGTATTTTGCGGTTTCGGTTTGAGGTACGCCAAAAGGTATAATAACCGTTACTTTAGCACCAATATTTTCGAGTTCTTTCGCAACAACAAAACCATCGCCGCCGTTATTTCCGTTGCCGCAAACAACAGCGATTTTTTTATTTTGGCAATTATAATTTTTTAAAATTTCTTTAGCACAGGCTTTACCTGCGTTTTTCATTAAATCTTTATAAGAAAAATTGCCGCTATTCACGGCATTTTCTTCTGACTTTTTTATTAAAGCCACACTAAGCACCTTCATAGCGACAACACTTTCCTTTATATTATTTAAATGCATTTAATGAAATGAATTTTGGTAAAAACGCAACCATAGAATTTTTAAGTTTTTCGTTTGGCGAAAAGACAAGATAATTTGGTTGGTTGCCAACTTTTTGAAAAACCATTAAATATGCATTAGAATCATTTTTATTACAAGCAAAAATGATTTGCTTTTTATCAATATTTTGGATTTTGTTAAGATTTAATTTTTCGAGTGTAGTAACAGTATTTAAGTTAAAGCTTAACAATCGTTTTCTGTTGAGACGGTTTGTTATTTTATCAATATCAAGTACACCATTAGTTACAATATATTCATATTCAATATTGTGACGAACTGACAATTTATAAGCAATAAATAAAAACAAAAATGAAAGTACAATCGGTATCATACCAAAGTATAATAAAAAATAAATAGCAACACAAGAAAGTAAAGATGCTAATGCAAAATACCCTAAAATTGCCAACCAATCAGCAGTTGTTTTTTTAATTGTAATAAGTTGTTCGCAAAAAGTATCCATAAAAACCTCCAAAGAGACAAATAATTTTTTATTTATTATACAACAAAGTGTATTACACTTGCAATATATTTTATTTTATTATATAATAAATTTACAATTTATCAATAATCGAGGTGTTTGTTTTGAAAATTAAAAGCGGTTATGAGGTTAAAAATATTTCAGGTCAAGATGTTGTTGTTTATAATGACAAGCCGTTAAATAATGAGATTATTTTAAATGAAAACAGTTTGTTTTTATGGAATTTAACAAAACAAAACCACGTTACAAAGTCCGAAATGCTTACAGCACTATTAGAAGAGTTCGATATTTCTACAGTGTTAGCACTCGGTAATATTGATACGTTTGTAAGAACACTTAAGGAATATGGTGTATTAGAAGAATGAAAAAAGAAAATAATTCAAAAGCTTTAAAGTGGATATATAAAAGATGCAAATCCGCAATACCAATGGTGCTAATTATTTCTTTAATCTCCGCAGCGATATCTTTTTCTTCGATTTATTTAACTTTGCTTTCAAAGAGCGTGTTGGATATTGCAACCGGCAGTATTAAGGGGAAATTTTCAACATATGGGATACTTTTAGTAATTGTTGTTTTATCACAGGTGTTTCTTTTAGGTGCACAAACAATTTTGAAAACTGTGGCTACCGGAAGAATTACTATGAAGGTGAGAAGACATTTGTTTTCTACAGTTGCTAATAAAAAGTATTCAAAAATAACGGGGCATCATTCGGGGGATATTCTTAATAGAGTTACCTCTGATACAGATGGAGCAATCGCGCTTTTGGTTACCGTACTACCAAGCGTTGTTTCTATGGCGACTAAATTAGTAGGCGGTGTTTGGACGTTAATTGTTTTAGATGCTCGTATCGCTTTAATAGTTTTATCGCTTGGTTTGGTTGTTCCTTTGATAGGTAGAATTATAAACAAAAAATTCAAGTTTTTACATAAAGAATTCCAACGTACTGAGGGAAAAACACGCTCATTTATGCAAGAGTGTTTTGAGAATACGGTTGTTATTAAATCGTTCGCAAGTCAGTTGCCATTTATTAACAGGCTAAATTCTTATATGAAAGAAAACCACAAAATAAAGGTAAAAAGAGCCTGGTATTCGGTAGTTACTCATATGAGTATGTATTCTTTCTTTACAATAGGATATTACGCAGTGCTTGTTTGGGGCGCCGGACAAATAACAAGTGGAGCTATAACTTATGGTACACTTACAGCGTTTTTGCAGTTGATTTCACAACTTCGTATGCCTTTACAAAACGTTTCGGGTATTATGCCGCAGTATTACGCTGCGATTGCTTCGGCAGAACGTTTGATGGAAATTGAAGATTATGAGGATGATAAAATTCCTCTTAATGACGAAAAAATAAATGCATTAAAGAAAGAATTTTCAACATTGGAGTTTAACAACATAAGTTTTGCTTATGATAATGAATTGGTTTTAAAAAATTGCAATTTTGAGTTAACTAAAGGTTCTATCACGGCTCTTACAGGTGAATCCGGAAGTGGTAAGAGTACTGTATTCAAACTTATTTTAGGTCTTTACGAAGCAAATTCGGGTAAGATAACTATAAATAAAAACATTGATTTGGATACATCTATGCGTGGGTTGTTTGCGTATGTTCCGCAAGGAAATTTGGTGCTTTCAGGTACTGTTAGAGAAAATATAACACTTTATAATCCGAACATTCCTTTGCAAGAGGTTGAAAAAGCGGCAAAGGCTGCGGAAATTTATGATTATATTGCCTCTTTACCTGACGGATTTGAAACGGTTCTTTCTGAACGCGGCGCAGGTCTTTCTGAAGGTCAAATACAACGTATTTCAATAGCACGTGCGCTACTTGTTGATGCGCCCATTTTGCTTTTGGATGAAGCAACTTCGGCTTTAGATGAAGAAACCGAAGAAAAGGTTTTAAGTAATGTTAAAAATTTGAAAGAGAAAACAGTTCTTTTTGTTACACACCGACACACAAGTTTAAAGGTTTGTGACAAGATAATACATTTTGAAAGTAAATAAAATTCAGATTAAATCCCAAACGGAGATTTCCGTTTGGGATTTTTTTATGTCGGTGAATGTCGGTTTTAAGGTGTTGTAATATGTTGCTGCCGGAGGTGAAAAGGCTATGCAAGAGAACGATAAATTACTTTATAAAACCTTAAAATCGCTTTTAAATGAAAAGCTTTCTGATGCAGAGGTGGCCTCTCTTAAGGAACAGGGGTTTGAAGTGAAAAATCCTACAAGAAAAACGGCAGTTATGATTGCGCTTTATAATAAAGCGGTTGCGGGTGAACTTTCGGCCATAAAGGAAATACGTTCGATTGTGAGCGAAAAAAATGAAGAAAAGCCCACAGGCAGCAAGGCGGTGATGATAGTTGATGACATCCCCGACTAAAATTTCGGAGATTGTGGGTGGCGGGTATGAAAAGTTTTGGAACTGCAAAAAACGTTACCGCGTTTTAAAAGGGGGTAAAGGTTCCAAAAAATCTACAACAACCGCGCTTAATTTTATTTTTAGGTTAATGCTTGAAGAAAAAAGTAATTTGCTTGTGGTAAGACAGGTTATGAATACGCACCGTGATTCTACATTTGCGCAACTTAAATGGGCGCAAGAAAAACTTGGTGTTACAGAGTTTTGGAATAATACGGTGTCTCCAATGGAAATGACCTACAAACCTACAGGGCAAAAAATACTTTTTCGCGGATTTGATGATGTTTTAAAATTGGCTTCAACTACAGTGCCTAACGGATATTTGAACTACGTTTGGATTGAGGAAGCTTTTGAAATTGCTAATGAATCGGATTTTGACAAATTAGACCTTTCGGTACCAAGGGGAAAAATTGCAAAACCGCTTTATAAACAAACAACGATTACTTTTAATCCGTGGAGTGAAACTCATTGGCTTAAAAAAAGATTTTTTGATAACCCCGGGGAAAATGTCGAAACATTTTCTACAAATTATTTTTGCAACGAATTTTTAGATGAAACCGACAAAATGGTTTTTGAAAGAATGAAGCAAACAAATCGCCGTAAATATGAGGTTGCAGGGCTTGGGAATTGGGGTATTTCTGAAGGATTGGTTTTCGAAAACTGGTCTGTAGGAGAAGTCGAAATCCCTGAAAACGAAGAATATAAATGGAAAAGTTTTTTTGGACTTGACTATGGTTACACCAACGACCCTACCGCTTTTGTGGCTTTTAAAGCAAACCCTATAGAAAAAGAAATTTTTATCTATAAGGAGTTTTACGGAAAACGTATGCTGAACTCGGATATAGCCGAAAAAATCAAAGAATTAGGCTTTGCAAAGGAACGCATACGAGCCGACTGTGCCGAACCAAAATCTAACGATGATTTAAGGCGTTTAGGCATAGGACGGATAATCCCTTCGGTAAAAGGAAGGGACAGCATTCTAAATGGTATTTCCGCAATAAACGAATATAAAATTATTGTTTCAAGCAGTTGTGTAAATATGATTAGAGAACTTTCTTCTTATACTTATGATGAAAAACGTAACGATAGGGGTCAAAAACTTCCGAAGGACAGTGAAAACCATTTATGTGATGCGTTGCGTTATGCTTTTGAAGATGTGAAGTTTTTTAAACCTAAACTTGAAAGAAACAAATATATAAACAGTGCGGAAATAACTGCCAACGATTTTAACGGAGGTTGGAATATATGATGGTTTTAATGGTTTTGTTTATTATAGTGTCTGCTTTTTTATTTGGTTTTATATTAGGAAATTTACCCGCGCCATCGGTAAAAATTAAAAGAAATAATATAGTTGATGATGAGGATATAAAACGCCTTAAAAAAGAGTATGAAAACTTTTTAAACTATGACGGAACCGAACAAACTTAAAGGAGAAAATTTGATGATAGAAGATGTTGATTTAAAGGAAAACACCTTACCAGAGGAAGAAACAAAAACAGGAGTTTTAGAGGATACCATACCGAATGAAAATGAAATTTTTGTTCCTATAAAATACAACAAGCAGGTTTTGAATTTAAGTCTCAGTGAGGCGGGAGAACTTGCTCAAAAAGGTAAAAAATTTGAAGAAATTTCAAACGATTACGAACAAATAAAGCTATTAGCGCGAAAAGAAGATAAAAGTGTTGCGGAATATATTGCGGCATTAAAACAGAGCAGAGACAACAAAATTTTAGAAGAGCTGACTAATGAATGCGGCGGTAACAGGGAAATGGCTTTACGCGTTTTAGAACTTAGTAATAAAAATGAAACTTCTGAGAGGCTTGGGTTTAACGAATTAAAGGAAAGTTTTCCGCAATACGAAAATATAGACTCGTTGCCGCAAGAAGTAGTAGAAAAAGCCAAACTTAAAGGCACACTTTTACTTGATGAATATTTAAGATATTTGTTAAAAGAAAATACAATTACAAAACAAACCATTGAGGCTCAAAGGGATGCTGAAAACAACAGCATTGGTTCGCAAATTAACAAAAAAAGTAATCTTAATCCCGAAACTGTAGAGTTTTTAAAGGGACTTTGGAAATAAATTAAACGGAGGAAAATAAAATGTCTATTAACTCAATCGAAAATGCAACAAGATATTCAACAGAACTTGATAAAATGTTTGCTCAAAAAAGTGCTACCGGTTTTTTTGCTGATAACGCACTTGCTACAAAATTTGTAGGTGCAAAAACAGTAATTATACCTGATGTAGATTTTCAAGGTTTAGCTGATTATGACCGCGAAACAGGTTTTACAAAGGGTGCAATCACTGTTAGCAATACTTCTTACACAATGGCAATGGACCGCGCACGTTCTTTACAAATTGACCGCGAAGATATGGATGAAACAGGTATTGCAAATCTTGCAGGTAAAATTTTAGGCGAATATGTTCGCACTAAAGTAGTTCCTGAATGTGATGCGTATGTACTTTCTAAACTTGCAGGTCTTGCAGTAACACGCTCAAACATTATTGAAGGCGATGTTACTAAACCTTTTGAAGCGCTTTGCAATCTTATTAACGAAGTACAATCTATTGCCGGTTATGATGAAGAATTGGTAGCTTTTGTAGACAGTTATATGTTTGCAGCTTTACAAAATTCAAGCGAAATTTCTAAAATGATTACAGTTTCTGATTTTAAACAAGGCGATGTTACTTTAAAGGTTAAGTCAATTAACGGTGTAGCAATTATCCCTGTGGTTTCAGAAAGAATGAAGACCGCGTATAACTTTAGTAATTCCGCTGCGGGTGGTTTTATCCCTGCTGAAAATTCACACGAAATTTATATGTTAGTTCTTCCTAAGAGTGCGGCACACCTTGTTAAGAAAACTGAAAATATGCGTATTTTCACACCTGAACAAAATATTGATGCCGATGCATATAAGTTTGATTACCGTATTTATTACGATGTATTCGTAAATAAAAATGGTCTTGATACAATTTGGGCTTGGGTTTCCCCTGAAGTTAGAATTACTAATGGTCCTAAAGATGTAAACACAACCGAAGGTTCAATTACACAATCATTAAGCGTTACTGCTTCAAGTGAGGGTGCTGTTACATACCAATGGTATAAGTGTGAAAACGAAAGCGGCAAGTTTGCAGTTAAAGTGAATGGCGCAACATCAGCTTCTTATAAACTTCCTGCCGACCTTTCAGCAGGTAAGCACTACTATTTTGTTAAGGTTATTGTAAACGGTATTGCAGGTACATCATCTGCAGTTGCTACTGTAACCGTAGCTTAAAGAATTGTAAGGGAGGGCAACCTCCCTTATAAACTAATTAAACAGTAATTAAGGAGGTAGTGTTTATGCAATTACAACCTGCAAAAATTTTCAATGAATACCGAAACGCTATTAATTATAAAACCGCGCTTGGTAACAAAGGTTTATATGAGCAAAATCGTATTAATGAAAGATTTTATATCGGCGACCAATGGCACGGAGCAAAATGTGGTAATGACCGCCCTTTAGTTAGGCATAATGTGATTAAAAGAATAGGCGAGTATAAAATGTCGCAAATTTCGAGCAGTCCTCTTTCGGTTGTTTTTTCGGCAGATGGGTTTGCAGATATGCTTAACGTAGGAAACAATAACCTTAAAAACAAAGGTGTTGTTACTGAAGAAGAAATAAACAAAGTTACAGAAGTTTTTAGCAAATATTATGATGTAACAAGCGAAAGGGTTAATTTGCCGATTTTATGCGAAAAAATATTGCGAAATGCATATATTAGCGGAACTTCGGTTTTGTATACTTATTGGGATAGTGAAGTCCCAACCGGTCTTTATGCTGATTCGGCTAAAACCTTAAAACTTAAAGGCGACATTAACTGCGAAGTATTAGACATAGAGGATGTTTATTTTGGGGACCCTTATATTGAAGAGGTTCAAAAACAACCATATATTATAATTGCAAGTACTTGCCCAGTTGAAGATGTTTTAAGGGAAGCCAGATTAAATGGTGCAGATATTACTACTTTAAGGAATATTGAAGAATCGGCATACGATGGCAGTGTTACTGTACTGACTAAACTTTATAAGGAATATACTATAGATAAAAGTTATACAATTAAAAGTATAAAGGTTACCGAAAATGCTGTAATAAAACCTGCTTTTGATACAAAATTAAGATTTTATCCACTTACAATTTTTAGGTGGGAAAGAAAAAATAATTGCATTTACGGCGAAAGCGAAATTACACATTTAATACCAAATCAAATTGCTATTAATAGAATGATTACTGCGAAAGTTTGGTCGGCAATGACTACAGGTATGCCGATTATGGTAGTCAACGGTGATACAGTTACCGAAAAAATAACTAATGAACCGGGTCAAATTATAAAGGTTTATGGTAGCAACGAAGATGTAGCGGGAGCGGTTAAATATATCTCTCCACCTTCGTTTGCAACTGATTTTGATACAAGTATAAACGCGCTTATAGATAACACATTAACGCATAGCGGAGCTAATGAAGTAGCACTTGGCGACAGTAGGGCCGACAATGCAACCGCGCTTATTACTATGCGAAATGCGGCTTTAATGCCGCTTAATATTATTAAAAACCGTTATTATATTTTTATTGAAGAACTTGCGCGTATTTGGGCGGATTTTTGGATAACATATTATGGTGTGCGAAAAATAAAAATTAAAGATGAAAACGGTATTTGTTATATGCCTTTTGACAGTAACCGATATAAAGACATAATTGTAAATGCTAAAGTAGAAGTTGGTGTAGGCTCCATTTATAGTAACGAAAAAGCTTTAAGTAATTTAATTATGCTTTATGAAAAAAATGTTATAAATAAAAAGCAATTTTTAGAACGTTTGCCGCAGGGAATTGTTGCGGATAAAAATGGTCTTTTAAGGGATGCTTTAAAGGAGGCCGAAGATGACAGGGTATGATATTTATAAAAGAGCGATTAGTTTATTGGGTTATGATGGAAGCGGCAATACAATAGTTATAAAAGATACAATAGTTGAGCGCTCACTTGATTTGATGAACCAAATAGCGGAAGATATTAATCTCGAAAAAATAGCTTCGCTTTCTAAAGAGTTTGAAGGAAATAATAAACATTTACAGGCGCTTTGTTATGGTACAGCAATGCTTATTGCAATATCAGAAGGAGAAAGCGAAAAAGTTAATTTATTTTCGCAAATTTATAATGCAAAAAGAGCGGCGGCTTTAAATCATATTTCAACTGTAGAAGATTCTTTGCCTACAGTTAGTAACGGAGCTGATTAGATGAAATACGGTTCAATGAAAAAGGGGAATTTAAAAACTTTAAGGGTGCCGGTGTTTGATGATGGTGTAACCTTTACTGAATTGAAAAATTCTATTAAAGACACGGCTTTGAATGATTGTAGCAATATCTGGTTAAAGGACGGAAGAATCAAAACACGTCCGGGTTTTAGCACAAATGGGAACTATATTTTCAACTCACAAGAGGAAGCGTATGAAATAGATTATAACTATCAATTTATAGGTTCTAAGATAGAGGTGGATAATAAAACATACGAAGTGGCAATAAGCGGAGTTTGTATTGATGATTCAACCTTTATTTATGATATTTATTTTGTGGGCGAAAATGGTGAGATAATCCCTCGAGGTCAGATAAATATTTCAAGAATAAGCAGTGATGTTTTTTATAACATAAAAAACATTATAGTTTACCAAGGAAAGCGTAACAGTGGCTCTGGAATTTATATGTTTATAGCGCATCAAAACATATATGACGCAAGTGATGTTTATTATTCTTTAAGAGAACTTGATAGTAATTTGGAGAATTGGCAAAGACTTGATGATTTTTATATTCCAACAGTTTATATTAACGGAAGAGGGAATAAATATACGATTGCAAAAAGCGAAAATATGTTAAGTTTTCCAAACCCCGTTAAATTAGAGTCGCTTAATATTCTTACGGGTAAATTTAATGCTTATTATACTTCTGATGGTTTTTCGAATTCTTTTAGGTTGCCTTTTACCGACCTAAGTGACAAAAGTATAAAATGTAGAGTTTATTATACTTTGGTAGATTATGTTGAGTGGGTAGTAAAGGAAAGTATTATTTCCGATAAAAAGCAATTTTTTGGCAAAGAAGTTACTATTACTGTCGATAGGGAAAAGGGAACCTTTTATTTTACAGCGGAAGGTCAAGATTATGCTATTCCGGTAATGGATATGTATAATGAAAATAATATAAAGATTACCGCAGTAAAAGAAATTAAAAATCAAAACGAAAAACTTTGCAACCTTAAGTGTATGGCGGTTTCGGAGGGAAGAACGTTTTTGAGTTTTGGCGAAAATTCGAACGAAATAATTTCTATTTATAATGAAAATCCTTTATATTTCCCTATAGAAAGCACAATTAAGGTTGGAGATGCTTCTAAAGAGATAATTGCTATTGCTGTAAACGGCGAAAAACTTTTGACATTTTTTAAAAGCGAAACGCATCTTGTAACTCTTAAAAAAGGCGAAGCGATTAATAGTACTGCACTTTTAATGGATACAGAGAAAACGTTTTATACAAATGATAGTTTTTCCTCGACTTGTATTTCGAATGATATAGGTTGTAAAAATCCTAAAACATTATGTCTTTACAATGATGATGTTATATGGTTTTCGAATACGAATGAAATTTTTGCAATAAAATCTTTTAATACAAAAAAGATTTATAAAATTTCGCAAAACGTGGATTTGTTGATTTCTAAATTCGAAGACTATCAAATTTCACAGAGTTTTGCGGTATGCGGTTTAGGGTATTATATTTTAAAAATTGGCACTAAAGCGTTAGTTTTAAAGTTGGAAGAAGATAAAAACCAAAAATGGTTTGTTTGGGATTTGCCTCAAAAAATTTCATTTTGTGATGCTTGTAATATAAACGGAAAACCGCTGTTTATATGCAAAGGTAGCGATAGGAAAATATATTATATTACAACCCTTTCCTCTGATACTGATACGGATATTTTTTATAACGGCGAAGAAAAAGTTATTACTAATATGCCGATTGGGTGCAGTTTAACTACTAAAGAATTCAATTTTCAAAGTCTTCAAAACAAAAAGAGTATAGAGGCAATTTATTTTACTATTGCAGCTAAAAACCGCGTAGAAATTGCGGTAAACGGAAAAACGTTTGCTAATATTGATTTTGGTTTTTCTGATGAAGATTATAATAAAGGCGTATATAAATCGGTAAAACTTCTTCACAATTTTCACGGTGTTGAAAATATTTGCATAACCATTTCTTCAAATGATAATTTAAGCGTTGGGGAAATGGAAATTAGTTATACAATTTAAAGAGGGGCAATATATGAAAAGGCTGATTTTGAGTTTGGTCTTGATTGTATCGCTGCTTGTAGGGTGCGGTGTGCAAAATAGCGAATATAAGCCCACCGCATCTAAAGGGATTTGGGTTTCTTATAGTGAAATAAATACAATGTTAACAAGCGAAAAAGGTTTTAAAGAGGAGTTTGAGACCTTAATTAAAAATTGCAAAACGCTTAAAATAGAGGAACTTTATATTCACGTTAGAGCTTTTTGTGATTCGCTTTATCCTTCTAAATATTTCCCGTTAAAGCCGGAGGTTTCTGCTTATGATTTTGATATATTCGAGTATATTATCGAAAAATGTCACGCGGAAAACTTAAAGGTTCACGCTTGGATAAATCCTTATAGAGTATCTAACACTTTTAGCGATATAACCTTGTTAAGTGAGGAAAGTCCGGCTTATAAGTGGGCTAATAGCCAAAATAATAATGTTGTTATACATAATGGGATATATTTAAACCCAACCCAGAGCGAAGTTCAAGAACTTGTAATAAATGGTGTGCGGGAAATAGTAAGCAATTATAATGTTGATGGAATTCATTTTGACGATTATTTTTACCCAACAACCGACAAGGAATTTGATAAGGCGTCTTTTGAGGAATATTTAGCAAAAACAAATACCGCTTTAAGTCTTGAGGATTTTAGAAGAAATAATGTAAATGCACTTATTAGCGGTTGTTACAATGCAATCAAATTTAATAATAAAAATATTGAGTTTTCGATAAGCCCTGCCGCTTCGATAAGCGGAAATTATAGTACTTCGTACGCCGATGTTAAGTCTTGGTGTGAAAATGGGTATGTTGATACTGTAATTCCACAGTTGTATTTTGGCTTTAGGTATCCGCAAAAAGAGTATAGATTTAATGAACTTTTAAAAGAATGGAAAAGTTTGGTGTTAAATACTGATGTTAATTTAAAAATTGGTTTGGCGCCATATAAAATAGAAACTGATTTAAGTGCTGATAGGGAAGAATGGTCAAGCAGAAACGACATAATTTCAAGACAGGCAAAAATTTGTTATAATGATAGTGAAATTGCAGGGTTTGTGCTTTTTTCTTATTCTTCGGTTTTTAAGGAAAACATAAAAAATATTAAACAAACCGAAAACTTAAAGAAGTTAATAACAAACTACGAGTAGTTCGTTTGGAGGAAGTTTAATGCAAAGCACGATAATTGTTGCAGTAATTTCTTTTTTGGGTACTCTTGTGGGAACGGTTGGAGGTATTATAGCCTCAAGCAAGTTGACAAATTACAGATTGGAACAACTTGAAAAAAAGGTAGATTCTCAAACGAGTATGGCCTCAAGATTGCCTGTAATAGAAGAAAAAATTAAAAATATGGACCGCAGAATTTTAAAGATTGAAAGAGAGTCTTTAAGTGAACATTTAAGCGGTGTAAATTAAAGCAACCGTTAAAAGCGGTTGCTTTTTTAATAAAATTTCGAGTTTTGTTTATACTAAAATTGTATGGTTTTTAAAATATTGTTAAATTTTTTACAAAGTTATTGAAATTCATTTGTTTTTGTAGTATAATGTATTCGGCAAAAAATGATAATTTTAAAGGAGAAACTCAAATGACAAACAATAAAACAGTTATCAAATGGTTAGATGAGATGAAAGAACTTCTCACACCTGATAAAGTTGTATGGATTGATGGTAGCGATGAGCAAACCGAAGAACTTCGCAAATTGGCCGTTGAATTAGGCGAATTAGAAGCTCTTAACCAAGAAAAACTTCCTGATTGCTATTTGCACAGAACTAATCCTAACGACGTTGCACGTGTTGAAGACCGTACATTTATTTGTACTGCAACTAAAGAAGAAGCAGGTCCTACAAACAACTGGTGCGACCCTGAAGAAATGTATAAAAAACTTTACAACATTGCTCGTGGTTCTTACAAAGGCCGCACAATGTACGTAATTCCTTACTCAATGGGTCCAATCGGCTCACCTATTGCTAAAATCGGTATCGAAGTAACTGACTCTGTTTACGTTGTTCTTAATATGCTTATTATGACACGTGTAAGCTCAAAAGTTCTTGAAGTTTTGGGCGACAGCAATGACTGGGTAAGAGGTTTACACTCAAGATGTGATATTGACCCTGAAAACAGATATATCTGCCACTTCCCACAAGATAATACAATTATCTCTGTAAACTCAGGTTACGGCGGAAACGTTCTTTTAGGTAAAAAGTGCTTTGCGCTTCGTATTGCTTCTTACCAAGGTTGGAAAGAAGGCTGGATGGCTGAACATATGCTTATCTTAGGTCTTGAAAATCCACAAGGCGAAGTTAAATATGTTGCTGCTGCGTTCCCATCTGCTTGCGGTAAGACCAACCTTGCTATGCTTATTCCACCTGAATATTTACGCAAGAAGGGTTACAAGATTTGGACTGTAGGTGATGACATTTCTTGGATGAAGATAGGTCCTGACGGACGTCTCTATGCTATTAACCCTGAAAACGGTTTCTTCGGTGTAGCACCCGGTACTAACGAACATTCTAACTTCAATGCTCTTGAAAGCACCAAGAAGGGCACAATTTTCACAAACGTTGCTCACGATATGAATGACAATACAGTTTGGTGGGAAGGTCTTAATAAGAACTTACCTGAAAACGCTATTGACTGGCTTGGCAATCCTTGGGATCCTTCAAAGTTCAACAAGGCTGACAAGTCAACCTATGCTGCTCATCCAAACTCAAGATTTACATCCCCTGCAAAGAACTGTCCTTGCATTTCACCTGAATTTGATAAGGGCGAGGGTGTTCCGATTTCTGCAATTATCTTCGGTGGTCGCCGTGCTAAGTGCGCTCCACTTGTATATCAATCAAAGGATTGGGTTAACGGTGTATTCGTAGGTTCAGCAATGGCTTCTGAAACAACTGCTGCCGCTGCTGGTGCAGTTGGTGTTGTTCGCCGCGATCCAATGGCTATGCTTCCATTCTGCGGTTACAATATGGGCGATTACTTCAAACATTGGCTCGAAATGGGTGCAAAACTTGGCGACAAGGCACCAAAAATCTTCAATGTTAACTGGTTCCGTACCGATGATGAAGGCAACTTCATTTGGCCAGGATTTGGTGACAATATGCGCGTTCTCAACTGGATTATTGACCGTTGCGAAGGCAAGGCAGATGCAACTGAAACTGCTATCGGTTATGTTCCAAAGCCAGAAGATATCGACCTTACTGACTTAGATATGGATATCGAAACATTAAAAGATATTCTTACCGTTGATAAGGCTGTTTGGACTAAGGAAGCTGCAGAAATCACCGAACACTACAAGAAGTTCGGCGATAAACTCCCAGCAGAACTTAAAGAACAACTTGAAAACCTTAAAGCAAACCTTGCTAAAATGTAATTAATAATTAAAGGCTCACTTTTAAAGTGAGCCTTTTTTATTTAAGCAACTAAATTATTGGAGCCTACGGTTATTGTTGTTGAGTAGGTGCGGCGGTTTCTATAAAGTTCAACCGAGATTTTTTGGTTTGGTTGGCACTCGTTTAAAAGTTTTTCCAAATCGGAGTAACTTTTAATATTTTCGCCGTCAAATTTGGTGATAATGTCACCTTTTCGAATTCCTGCTTGGTAAGCGGGGCTATTATCGGCAACGCTTAATACTACCACGCCTGATGGATAACCGTAATACTCAAGCACTTCAGCAGTATATTTTTCGCTTAAAGTAATACCGATATAAGGTTCGGGTGAATTTTCTTTTTCAATAATTTTTTCGGCAATTTCAACAGTTTCGTTTGAAGGAATAGCAAAGCCCATACCTTCAAATTCTTCCGAAACGATTTTTGAACTGTTAATTCCGACAAGTTCGCCGTTTGCATTAACCAATGCGCCACCCGAGTTACCTGGGTTAATAGCAGCATCGGTTTGAATAAGGGAAACGGTAGAATCGGCGGAAACCACGCGGTTAAGCCCACTTATAACGCCATAAGTCACACTATCCATAAATTCAAGTCCGCCCGGGTTGCCAACTGTTATTACATATTGCCCAACCTTTAGTTTTGAAGAATCGGCAATCTCAATTTCGGGAAGACCTTTAACATTTATTTTGATTACTGCAAGGTCGGCAGAAATATTATAACCGACAACCGTAGCATCGTACACATCTTTGGTAGTATCTTCGCCTAAAAACACCTGTATTTTTGAGCGTGAGTCACCAATAGCACTTTCTATAACGTGGTAGTTAGTTATAATATAGCCATCTTTGCGGTAAACAACACCGCTACCTTCACCACTTGAGGAAGACTGCTGACCGAAGAAGTTAGAGGTTGATGTAGTTGTTCTAATACCAACAACGCTCGGGGTTACCTTTTCGGCAACAGCTTCAACAATGGAAGAAGCTTGTTTATCAATGTTTATATTAACATTTTTATTGCTGCCGCTTCCTTCGTAAATTTGAATAGTTTCGCCGGAAAAATATTGCAAAGCAAAGTATGTCGCACCAACGGCTATAACAAAGGACAACAAACAACAAATAAAAATAACTGCGAAATTATTTGTGCGCGTTGACTTTTCAGGTTTTGGCTCTTCAAATTTCGGGGGAGGGTTATAATAATGTTCTTTCGGGGTTATATATTCATCTTGAATTATTTCATCGCCCGATGCGGAATAAAAACCGTTATTTTCTTCCATAACAAAACTCCTTTTTAAAGTTTTATTTTATTACAATCATTATAAAGCATATGAATCTGTTTTTGTGTGAACAAAAAGTAAATTTCTAATAAAAACCTCTTTCACGTTTATTTTTAACGCAAAAGAGGTATTTATTATTTTGCAAGATAAATTAAAAGTACCGAAATATCGGCAGGGCTAACACCTGAAATGCGTGAGGCTTGACCTATGTTTACGGGTCTTATTTTTTGAAGTTTTTCAACTGCTTCAAGGCGCAAACCGTAAACATTATTATAGTCAATATCCTGTGGAATAAGTTTGTTTTCAAGCCTTAACATTTCGTTAACCTGTGCTTGTTGGCGGGTGATATAACCCTCATATTTAATTTCGGTTTCAACCTTTTCAATAACGCTTTTTGGAAGAATAGGTCTTTCTTTATCAAATTCCGCTAAAACATTATAGTTTAATTGTGGTCTTTTAACCAAATCAGAAAGGCGCATACCCGTTGATAAAGGCGCGGTGCCTAATTCTTCTAAAAGTTTATTTAATTTTTCATTTGGCGCTATAAAGGTTGTGCAAAGGCGCTCAATCTCGGCCTCTTTTTGCGCGGTGCGTGTGCGGAAATCGTTATAGGTTTCTTCGCTTATAAGACCTAATTTATATCCTATTGGCATTAGGCGTTCATCGGCATTATCTTGTCTTAAAAGTAGGCGATATTCACTGCGCGAAGTCATCATTCTATAAGGGTCTTGACAACCTTTTGTTACAAGGTCATCAATAAGTGTGCCTATGTATGAAGAAGAACGCGAAAGCACAAGCGGTTCTTCACCCTTAATTTTTAAAGCGGCGTTTATACCCGCAATAAGACCTTGCGCCGCGGCTTCTTCATAACCCGAAGAGCCGTTGAACTGACCTGCACCGTAAAGACCTTCAAAATTTTTCATTTCAAGGGTCGCCTTCAAAGCTGAAGGGTCAATACAGTCATACTCAATAGCGTAAGCATTACGCATTATTTTTACATCTTTTAAACATTCAATGGTTTTATAAAACTCGATTTGAACTTCTTCTGGAAGGGAAGAAGACATACCTTGTAAGTACATTTCTTCGGTGTTTTCGCCGCAAGGCTCTATAAAAAATTGGTGACGCTTTTTGTCAGCAAATCTTACAATTTTATCTTCAAGGCTTGGGCAATAACGCGGACCTACACCCTCAATTTCACCTGCATACAAAGGTGAACGGTCAATATTTTTCAAAATAACCGCTTTTGTATCATCATTAGTATAACCAATATGGCAAACAACCTTATTTTTTGGAGGTTCTTTAGTTGTGTAACTAAAAGGCACAATTTCGCTGTCGCCCTCTTGCACTTCAAGGTTTTCAAAGTTAATACTATCCCTTGCAACACGCGCGGGAGTACCTGTTTTAAAACGGCGAAGAGGCACACCAAGTTTTTTAAGCGATTCGGAAAGTTCGTTTGCGGGGAAAGTACCGTCAGGACCTGACGCATAGTTTACTTCGCCAACATAAATTCTGCCGCCCAAAAAAGTACCTGTTGCTAAAATTACCGCTTTGCAAATAAATTCAGCACCTAAGTTTGAAATACAGTGCCAACCGTCTGTTTGCTTTTCAATTTCAACAATTTCACACTGTTTAACATCAAGTCCATTTTGCAATTCAACCGCGTGTTTCATATATTCACTGTAAGCTCTACGGTCAATTTGCGCACGAAGAGAGTGAACGGCAGGGCCTTTACCTAAATTTAACATACGGCTTTGCAAGGTGTTTTTATCCGCCGCTTTACCCATTTCACCACCCAAAGCGTCAAGTTCGCGAACCAAGTGACCTTTAGCAGTACCGCCGATTGATGGGTTGCAAGGCATATTTCCAACCCAGTCAAGCGTTATTGTAAACATAGCGGTTTTAGACCCAAGTCTTGCCGCGGCTAATGCCGCCTCAACACCTGCGTGACCGCCGCCTATAACGGCAATATCATAATTTCCTGCATAATATTTTTTGTATCCCAAGAAGATTACCTCTGTTTGTTTAGAATTTTTTGTTGTCTTATATCGTTTCCAAGGAATTTAAAGGCGGTATATTCACCAATGAGTCTCGAAGCTACTCTTGGCGAGTACATATCATCTATTTCAGCCATAGTTAAGTTTGTGTTTATAATTGTTGGCTTTTTAGAAAGGATACGGCTGTTAATAAGATTGTAAAGTACCGATTTTGTGAAAGAAGTTGCCATTTCTGTGCCAAGGTCATCAATCACAAGCAAATCGCAATTTATCATAGCCTCGTAACTGCCGTTGTTTTTATTCAAAAATTTCTCGTCATATACTAAAGACATAAGATTTTCACAAGGCGCGTAAATTGGCATATAACCCTTTTTAATAACCTCACCAACAATAGCAAGTGTTAGGTGCGTTTTGCCAAGCCCTGCTTTGCCCATAAATAATAAACTTTGGCTAACTTTCGGGTCAAAGTTGTCGGCATATTCTTTGCAAAAACTGAAAACCGAAGCCATTTTTTTGTTTATACCATCGGTTTCGGGGTAATAGTTAAGGCTAAAGTTATCAAAAGTGCATTCGTTAAGTGGCATTTGTTCGGTAAACTCTTTAATTAAAAGTTCGTTTGCCAATTTGTGAATACAGTTGCAAATTTTTCCGCTAACGTAACCTGTGTCGTTACAAAGAGGACAATTATATGTAAGTTCAGGAACTTGATTGTTCTTGAGTATTTCGGTTTTTTCTAAAACTAAAGTTTCCGACTGTTTACGCAAGGTTTCTAATTGTTTAGTATCGCCCGAAAGTGCGGTTATAGCAAGATTTGCCCCAAGTGAGACAAGCAAATTGTCAATTTCTTTTAAACGAGGGGTTGTGTTATAAGCCGCTGCCAAAAGCATTTCGCGGTTTATTTTATTTTGATTTAATTCTTTTGATTTAATCTCAAAAGCTTTTTGGTAGGTAACTTCTTTTGTAATCATTAAAATCAGTCCTTAGAATTTAACATTTTTTCAAAAAGGTCAAGGTCGTATGCTGCGTAATCTTTTTCTTTTTTAGCCGGTTTGTTAGTTTCAATATCGGCGGGTGTTTTATAGCCCTTTTGGTGCCAAGTTTCAATTATTTTTGAAACATAAGGGAAAGAAAAAGAGGATTTTGCATCTACACACGCTTCGTAAGCCGCGGTAAGCATTTCTTTTGAAAGGCCCCATTCTACAACCCATTTATAACTGTTTTCGAGTTCTTTTTTACTTGGTTTTCGTTTTTCTAAACCGAAGGCTTTGCAAACGGCGAACCAAGATTGTTCGCTCTCGGCTTCTTTTTTGATTTTTTCATCGGCTTCGGCAATAGTTTCAATACCTTCTTCAAGCCAATTTATAGCGGTTGTTTCAATAAAACGAATATTTGGTTTGTTTTTAGAAATGGCGTATTGGATAATAAAAAGAATAAGCGAAATATCCATACCCTCATCATCGTAAAGCCAAACCAAAGTCTCGGTTTCGTTTTGTTTAAGGTTTCTACCCAGTTTCATTTGGGCTTGTAAAAGCAAATGTTTAATTTTATTATCTTCTAATGCGCGGCGGGTAATATCGCTGCGGGAAGGTTTAAGGTCTTTTTTAATAACCTTTTTGCCTTCCTTGTTTTGTGCAGTTTGGTTTTGGGGTATAAGAATATTAGCGTCTGCCCAGTAAAGCAACGCTTCTTTAACATCAAAAACGGGAATGTCAACAACTTCGGAAATTTCTTCCGGTGCGGGTACGCCTTGGTTATTGCGCAATATGTAAAGCAAAACTTTAATATGGTCGCCTTTTGCAAATTTAAGGTGGTTATCAACTATACTGATAGGCACCGCAAATCCCGCCATAAAGACACTTGGATTGATATAATATTCCATAACAAACCTCAAATAAAACATTAGTAATAATATTATAATGATTGTAGTTAGTCAAAACGCTTTTAGAGCGTTTCGACAAGCCACTTTTTAAGTGGCTTTAGCAAAATTAAATCATAATATTTAATTTTGCACGACATTCATTGCAATGAAAAAGGACAAATTTTCTAAAAAATTTGTCGCAAAATCAAAGATTTTGCGGCGAAACAGGATTGTTTCGCCTAACATGTTTCATTATATCAATTTATTTAACAGTTGTAAATAGAAAATATTATATAGGTTGACAAAAGCGACAAGTTACTATAAAATATTTTTAACGAGGTGAAGTAAAAAATGGCAATTTTAGTTACTGGCGGTTGCGGTTATATCGGTAGCCACACTTGTTTGGAATTACTTAATTCCGGTTATGAAGTAGTTGTTGTCGATAATCTTGATAACAGTAGTGAAGAATCTCTTGTAAGGGTTGAAAAAATCACAGGTAAAAAGGCTAAACTTTATAAGGAAGATGTAAGGGATAAAGCGGCTTTACGCAAGATTTTTAGCGAAAATGATATTACTGCGGTAATACATTTTGCGGGACTTAAAGCGGTTGGCGAATCGGTTAGAGAACCAATAATGTATTACGATAACAACCTTATCAGCACTATAAATCTGATTGAGGTTATGAATGAGTTTTCGGTTAAGAAAATTGTATTTTCTTCTTCGGCTACTGTTTACGGTGTGGCAACCGAAATGCCACTTGTTGAGGGTATGCCTTTGGGCGCAATTAACCCATACGGCAGAACAAAATATTTTATTGAAGAAATTTTGCGCGACCTTTATGTTGCAGATAATGAATGGAGTATAGCGTTGCTTCGCTACTTTAATCCTATCGGCGCACATAAGAGCGGTACTATTGGTGAAGATCCTAAGGGTATTCCTAATAACCTTATGCCTTATATTAGCCAAGTAGCAGTAGGCAAACTCGAAAAACTTCACGTTTTCGGTAATGACTATAAAACTGTTGACGGCACAGGAGTTAGAGACTATATTCACGTTGTGGATTTAGCAAAGGGACACGTTAAGGCGGTTGAATGGGCTGATAAAAATACTGCTTGTGAAGCATTTAATTTAGGCACAGGTAACGGAACCAGTGTTTTACAACTTAAAAATGCTTTTGAAAAGGCAAGTGGGGTAGAAATTCCGTTTGTTATTGACCCACGCAGACCCGGTGATCCTGACGAAGTTTATGCTAATGCTAAAAAGGCAAAAGAAATACTAAATTGGGAAGCCAAACTTAGTATTGAAGATATGTGTGAAGATACTTGGCGTTGGCAAAGCGGCAACCCTAAAGGATACGAAGAATAAATTATTAAAAAGTGAAGAGGTAGTATCATACCTCTTCACTATCACTTTTACTTTAAATATTTCCGCCTGTGGCGCAGCTGGATAACGCAGCAGATTCCGATTCTGAAGAACGGAGGTTCGAATCCTCTTAGGCGGGCCAAAAAGAAAAGTCGCTGTAAGGCGGCTTTTTCTTTTTGTACTTTTATCTATTATCTCTTCTCTCTTATCTATTCTCTAAAAAATATAAACGACTTTTCCAGATAAAAGATAATAGATAAGAGATAAAAGTTTCGGTGTGCCTACGGCACGAATTATAAAATATTTAGTGGTTCAAATATAAATATATCAAAAATGCAAAGGATATCGAATTTGTGCTACCTTTCCATAATTTGCTCAAACTAATGCACGTTAAATAGGTGCAAACTGTTAAATGGGGGGGTGAATACGTGAAAAAGAAAGATAAAAACAAAGTAGAAACCGAAAAGGTTTCCGCTTTTAATGCGGTGGGGCTTCCTGACACCGCTTTTCAAATGGTGAATAATTACGGCACGTATGAAGTTCAAGCAACGGCTGATACGGAAAATCAGTATCCTTGTATTGCTCAAGGGTACAATCCAAAAATCATTAAAAACGACTGCGAAAATCCGCATAAAAATAAAGATAAATAAAATTAAAAAAGGGCAGAAAATTTTCTGCTCTTTTAAAATGTTATTGGTCGCTTATATATTATTTCTCCTTGCACCATAATTACTAATATGGTATAATTTAGCAGTATAATGTAAGTGTAAGGTGGGAGTTATGAATAAATCTAAACAGGTGAAACTTTATAATGTGTTTTTTCCTATATGGATGCTTATTTTGATGCCGGTAGTATGGTGGGCGGTTATACCTGTTAATTTTATTATTGACAGTATTGTCCTTATTGCTAGTATGTATTGGCTTAAAATTGCCGAAAAAAAGCAGTTTTATAAAAAGAATATATTAAAAGTTTTCGGTTTTGGAATGTTGGCGGATATTATTGGTTCACTTTGTTTGTTGGGAGTTTTGTATTTATTCGCTTGGTTAGATGCGAACGTTATGGGGGATGAATGGTTTTTCACTGCCCCTGCGGTTATCTTATCGGCAGTTTTAATTTTTGTGTTTAATTATTTTATTACATTTAGAAAAGTAGAAAAGCCTTTTAGAAAAAAACTTTCGCTTTTAATAGCGATAATTACTGCACCTTATACATTTTTAATTCCTATTAGTTGGTTGTATGGGTTTTAATAGGGGATAGGTATGAACACTATAAAAATTTCAAAATCTAATACAAAAATTATTGCCCACCGCGGACTGTCGGCACTTGAAAAAGAAAACACTGCGGCGGCTTTTATAGCTGCGGGGAACCACAGTTATTACGGTATTGAAACCGATGTTCACGTAACAAAAGATGGTAAATACGTTGTTATACACGACGATACAACTAAAAGGGTAAGCGGAATTGATTTTTGTGTGGAAGAAACCGATTTTGATACCTTACGCGCGTTAACTTTATTTGATATTGACGGGGAAACCAAACGAAAAGATTTATATATCCCATCTTTGCAAGAGTATATTTTAATTTGCAAGAAATACGGCAAAACTGCAGTTTTAGAACTTAAAAATGCGTTTAAAAATGAGCAAATCGCCGAAATTGTGAAGATAATAAAAGACTTAGGATATTTAGAAAATACTATTTTTATTTCGTTTCATTTTGAAAATTTAATAGCGATTAGAAAATCAAATCCAAAACAACAAATCCAGTTTTTAACAAGCGAATTTAATGATAAAATTTTAAAAAGTTTGGTTGAATATAATTGCGATTTGGATATTCACTATACTAAACTTACAAGAGAAATTGTAAAAAAACTTCACAAAAACAAATTAAAGGTTAACTGCTGGACCTGTGACGAAAAGAAAAGGGCACAAAAACTTATTAAAATGGGTGTTGATTTTATAACAACAAATATTTTGGAATAATTTTTTTCAAAAAATACGGTTATTCTTGACATAATTGAAGAATAATTATATAATAATCCTTATATGTGGTTATGTAATGTAACTAAAATAGATAAGAAAGATAAAAGGTGGTTTTTTCATGGCGAAAACTATTAAAATTACCGATGACGGTTTAAAGAAACTTCAAGAAGAACTTGAATATCTTAAAACGGAGGGACGTACTGATATAGCCGAAAAAATCAAGGTAGCACGTGGCTATGGCGACCTTTCTGAAAATAGCGAATATGACGAAGCAAAAAACGAACAAGCTAAAATAGAAGCAAGAATTGTTGAAATTGAAGCTATGCTTAAAAATGTTGAAATTATTGAGGATATTAAAGGCGCCGCTAAAAAGGTTGTTGTTGGCGTTAAGGTTAAGGTTCTCGATATGGAATATGACGAGGAATGTGAATACCGCGTTGTAGGTTCAACCGAGGCTGACCCAAGAAACGGTTTGATTTCCGATGAGTCACCTGTTGGTAGAGCTTTAATTGGTAAAAAACAAGGCGATGAAGTTATTGTTGAAGCACCTGCCGGTGAATTCAAACTTAAAATTTTAAAGATTTCTAAATAATTTATTTTTGTTTTAGGAAGTGTCAATATGGAACAAAATAGAAAAACACAAGTAGAACAAGATTTAAACGAACTTTTAAAGGTTAGAAGAGAAAAATTAGCGGCTTTAAAAGAAGAGGGAAAAGACCCTTATCAAATCACAAAGTTTGATTTTGATAACGATTCTGCAAACATTAAGGCAAATTTTGAAGAGTTCGAAGGTAAAACCGTAAAAATTGCGGGTAGAATTATGGCTCGTAGAATTATGGGTAAAGCTTCATTCGTAGGAATTTCCGATTGCAGCGGCAAAATTCAACTTTATGTTCGCCGTGATGATGTTGGCGAAGATGTATATGCTTCTTTCAAAAAATGGGATATTGGCGATATTGTAGGTGTTGAAGGTTTTGTATTTAGAACCCAAACAGGTGAAATTTCGGTTCACGCAACATCTATAAAACTTCTTTCAAAGTCACTTATTCCGCTACCTGAAAAATTCCACGGTCTTACAAATAACGATTTGCGTTTCCGCCAAAGATATGTTGACCTTATTATGAACGAAAACGTTAAGCGCAACTTTGTAATTCGTGCGCAATTTATTAAGTTTATGCGTAAATACCTTGATGATATGAACTATATTGAGGTTGAAACACCGGTACTTAATACAATCGTTGGCGGTGCGGCTGCCCGTCCGTTTGTGACACACCACAATACACTTAATATACCTATGTATATGCGTATAGCAACCGAACTTCCGCTTAAACGACTTATTGTTGGCGGTATGGATAGAGTTTATGAAATAGGCCGTATTTTTAGAAATGAGGGTATGGACCCTAAACATAATCCTGAATTTACTACTATTGAGTTGTATCAAGCCTATGCCGATTTCCACGATATGATGGATATTGCAGAGGGTATAATTTCAGGTGCTGCTAAAGAAATTCACGGCACTTATGAAGTTGAATGGATGGGCGAAAAGATTGACCTTACTCCTGGTTGGCGCAGACTTACAATGGTTGACGCTGTAAAAGAATACGCAGGTGTTGACTTTGGCGCTATTACTGATGATGAAGAGGCTGTAAAGGCTGCCGAAGCTATTGGTGTTGAACTAGCCGAAACTGCGGACAAGACTTGGGGTAACGCACTCTACGCTTGTTTCGACCAAAGAGTTGAAGAAAAACTTATTCAGCCTACATTTATTACAATGTATCCTGTTGAGGTTTCACCTTTAACAAAAGCTTCTCCTGAAGACCCACGCGTTACCGAGCGTTTTGAATTGTTTGTTTGCCATAGTGAACTTGCAAATGCTTATTCCGAACTTAACGACCCAATTGTTCAACGCGAACGCTTTATGAAACAATTAGAACTTCGTGAGCGCGGTGATGACGAAGCCGAAATGCTTGATGAAGACTTTTTAACTGCTATGGAATACGGTATGCCACCAACAGGCGGTATGGGTATCGGCGTTGACCGTACAGTTATGATGCTTACAAATTCCGATACTATAAGAGAAGTAATCTTATTCCCCACGATGAAGCCCCTCGATTAACAAAATCTAACTGTGTAGCAAAAAGCACATCGACAAGTTTGATGTGCTTTTTTATTATTTGTTTATTTGTCATTTACATAAAAATATTGATTTTCAAAGAAACGTATGATATAATTGTTGTAGTTAATTGAGGATTTTGTAAGGTGAACAAAGTTTGATTTTACCTTGCAAATACTTATATTACTTCGATTAATAAAAGGGATGTGAAAACTATGGAGAAAAAGTTATTTAAATCTAAAATAAATAAGAAGTTATGTGGTGTTTGTGGCGGCATTGCTGAGTATTTTAATATGGACCCTACAATCGTTCGCTTGATTTGGGTATTGGCAGTGCTTTTTGCCGGCTGTGGTATTTTGGCTTATATTATTGCGGCTTTCGTTATGCCTGAAAAACCGGAATAATTTATATTAAAAGTTAACCACCCTGTGACTGTAAAAGTCATAGGGTGGTAATTTATTTGTTTAATAATCTTTTGTAAGAGTCGCCAAAAAGCTGGTCTGCAAACCATACTTCTTTTACTGTGAAAGTTTTGCCGTTTAAGTATTCTAAAATACTGGCTTCGCTTGTAAAATTAAAGGTTAGTTTATAAGAGTACAAGGCTTGTTTATTAAAGCCTAACTTTTTATCTTCGGCTAATTTACCGTATTTACCGTCACCTAAAAGGGCGTGGCCTATTGAGGATAAGTGTGCGCGGATTTGGTGTGTTCTACCGGTTAGGAGTTCAATTTCTAACAAAGAAAGGTTGTTTTTACTTTCTAAAACGGTATATTTTGTTTTAATTGTTCTTGAATTATCGGTTTTAGATTTAGTAAGGTAAACCTTGTTTTTATCTTCGTTCTTTTCTAAAAAGCCTTCAAGTAGTGCGGTTTTCTTTTTTGGTATACCGTGTACCACAGTTAAATAAAATTTATCAATTTCTCTTAACTTTATTTTATCACACAAAATGCGCAAAGCCTCAGCATTTTTAGCGGCTATTACAATGCCACCTGTGTTTCGGTCAATGCGGTTTGCAAGGGCAGGGCGGAAACTATTTTCTTCATCGGGTTTGTATTCGCCTTTTTCATATAAATAGCGTTGAATACGGGCGATAAGTGTGTCGCCATATTCGTTTTTATCAGGGTGAACAAGCAAACCTTGTTTTTTGTTTGCAAGAATTATATTTTCATCTTCGTAAATAATATCTAATTTATTTGGTGCGCTTAAAAAGTCGTATTTAGGAGCTTTTGGGGTGAAAAATTCATCATTTATGTATGCCGAAACAATATCGCCAACATTAAGTCTTGTGCTTATTTCGGCACGTTTTCCGTTTACTTTTATGCGTTTTAAACGGATATATTTAAACATAAGTGAAGAGGGTAAAGTCGGGCAAACTTTTGTTATGAATTTATCTAATCTTGTATTAGAATCATTTTTGGTTATAGTAAATTCTTTCATTTAAACTCCTTTAAGGTTGATACTTGAAAAATGGTTAATAGTGGAATATAATATATACAGTTTGTATTTGGAGGTGAAGTATGGAAAAGGATAAGAAAAATTTGCATAAAAACCACCGTGAAAGAATTAGGGCGGAATTAAAGAAAAATGCAATTAATGAAAACAGTGAACCACACAAAATTTTAGAAATGCTTTTGTTTTATTCCATACCTCGCTGTGATACTAACGAAATTGCGCACAGACTTTTAGAAGAGTTTGGCACAATACAAGGTGTTTTAGAAGCCGACTTGGAAGACCTTATGAAGATTGAAGGAATTGGCGAAAATTCGGCCTTGTTTTTCAAATTGGTAAGGATTATATCGGCGCGTTACCTTTTGGATAAAAAGAATGTTAAACACAGCTTTTCTAAACTAAACGAATTGTATGAATATTTAGTTAATCTGCATTTAACAAGCACTAATGAGGTTATAAGACTAACTTCGCTTGATGGCAAAGGAACAGTAATTGCAACCGATATTTTAAACGAGGGTGATGTTTCTTCGGTTAGTGTTTCAACAAGAAAGGTTATTGAAATTGTTTTAAAACGAAAGGCGGTTTATGCAATCCTTTCGCATAACCACCCAAACGGAAATGCAATTCCAAGTTTGCAAGATACGGCAGTAACCAAAGATATTAGTGAAGTTTTATCGAAAATTAATGTGAAACTTTTAGACCATATTGTAATTGCCGGGGATGACTATGTTTCAATGTGGCAAAGCACACAATATAAGGATTTATTTTCGTAATTATTTATAATAACTATAACCATTAATAGTATAAAATAAGCAAAACTTACTGTCAAGTGGGTATTATTTGACAAAGTACAGTTTTTGTTGTATTATTGTTTTAAAAATATTTTAGGAGTTGGTAATTGTGGACGATCTTCCTGCGGGGAGTATTATTTTATTTTTAGTATTGGTTTTATTAAGCGCTTATTTTTCGGGTAGCGAAATTTCTTTGGCTTCGGTTAATCGTATTCATATGATGAGTAAGGCTTCAAAAGGAAATAAGGCGGCAAAACGAGTGCTTAAAATCCTTGACAATTTTGATGAGGCATTATCGGTTTTACTTATTGGAAATAATATAGTAAACATTGCTGCGGCAACATTGGCTACTGCGATAACTGTAAAACTTTATGGTGAAGGCGCGGTTGCGATTTCTATTGCTACTGCTGTAATTACGGTTATTATTTTCATATTCGGCGAAATTTTGCCTAAAAATTTAGCTTATGCTTGTAACGAAGGTTTTGCGGAAATTTCTTCCGGATTTCTTTTGGCTTTAATGAAGGTATTAAAACCTTTTTCACTTATGTTTACTGCGCTTTCAAGTTTTGTTTCAAAGCCGTTTAAAAAGCATACCGAAAATCAGGTTACAATGACTGAAGACGAGTTAAACGAAATAGTTGAAAACATTTCCGAAGAGGATGGTTTTGACGAAGAAAAAGGAGAACTTGTAAAATCGGCGTTGCATTTTTCTAATTTAACCGCTAAAGAGGTTATGGTTAAGTGGGATGATGTTTTAAAAATCAACACCGCCCTTAAAACCCCTGAAATTTTAGAAATTGTTAAAAAATCGGTACACTCCCGTATTCCTGTTGTTGACCGCAAGGGAAATATAAAGGGAATTTTGCAAATAAGAAGATTTTTAAAATCATATATTAAATTTGGCGATAAGGTTGTAATAGCAAGTGTTATAGACTATCCATTTTACGTTGATGGCGACACACCTATTGATGAGGTTTTAACCAAAATGAGTAATCATCGCCGTAATTTAAGTTTTGTGCGCGATAATGATGGCGCGGTTATCGGTATTCTCACCGTTGAAGACATTTTAGAGGAGCTTGTAGGCGAAATCTATGATGAGGATGATAGGGGAGGTGCTGAAAATGACTAACGCTATCAGATATGTAAGTGTTTTAATTTTAATTTTAGTATCGGCGTTTTTTTCTGCTACTGAAATTGCATATTCAAGTGCCAATCCCGTAAGGTTAAAAGCAAAAAGGCAAAATGGTGAAACTGCGGCTTTAAAAATTGCAATTAAAATTATAGATAAATATGATAATCTTTTAAGCACAATTTTAATAGGTAATAATATTGCTAACAACGCAGCTTCAGCTTTGGCAACACTTATTGTTATAAATATATTTAAAAGTGATGATTACGCTTGGGTTTCAACCGTAGTAATGACTATTTTGGTTCTTACTTTTGGTGAGATTATACCTAAAGTAATTGCAAAACAAATGCCTGAAAGTTTTTGTGTATTTTCGGCAATACCAATTTACGTTTTATCAATAATTTTAAAACCTGTAAATATTGTTGTTACTGCATTTGTAGGTCTTGTTTCTAAACTTTGGCAATCAAAAGTGGTTGACAGCGAAGCTATTTCCGAAGATGACTTTGAAAATATTATAGACATTGTTGAAGATGAGGGCGTTCTTGATGAAGAACAATGTGATTTATTGCAAAATGCCCTTGATTTTGATGATGTTTTGGCTTATGAAATTATAACCCATCGTATTGATTTAGAAGCAATAGATATTCGCGATCCGTATGAAGTTAATCTTAAAAAATGTATGGAAACGGATTATTCACGTTTGCCTGTTTTTGAAGATAACGCTGATAATATCATTGGTGTATTGCATTTGAATCATTTTTTCAAAAAATTAGTAAAGGGTAAACCTGTAAGTATTAGAGATTTAATGCTTCCTGTTATTTTTGTTCACAAGACAATGCCGCTTCCTGATGTTCTTGAAAAAATGAAAGAAGAAAAGAGCCATATGGTAGTAGTTCTCGATGAATATGGCGGAACAATGGGCGTTATAACAATGGAAGATGTTTTAGAACAACTCGTTGGTGAGATTTGGGATGAAACCGATGAAATTGAAAGCGAATTTGTAGCTTTAGATGACACCCATTTTGAAGCCGATGGTGATATGCGTGTTTATGACTTTTTCGATGAATTCGATATTGATATTGAAGAGGATGAAAATTTTGAAAACGATACCGCAACTATGGGTGGTTGGGTAGTAACTATGCTTGATGGTGAAACCGAAGAAGGTTCAGAGTTCGTTTTTGAAAACCTTAAAATTTCAATTTTAAAATCGGATGAATTTAGAATAGAGCGTATAGGCGTAGAACTTCTTGAAAAAGAAGAGGAAGAAGAATAAATTAAAAGGACTGAAGATTTAACTTCAGTCCTTTTTCTTATTTCAAAAATCCGTTTATTATTTGGTTTTCGGCCTCTTGCTCGGTAAGACCTAATGTCATAAGTTTAATTAGTTGCTCACCCGCAATTTTACCAATTGCCGCCTCGTGTATAAGCGAAGCATCAATATGATTTGCTGAAATTTTTGGAACGGCGGAAACGTGTGCGCTATCCATAATAATAGCATCACATTCGGTGTGACCGTTGCAAATGTTATTGCCGTTAATGTTGGAAATGAATAATTGATTTGAATTGTCTTTTGCAACCGAACGGGAAACAACATTAGCGCTTGAGTTTTCACCATCTAAATCAACAGTAAAATCGGTTTTTGCGTATTGCTTACCGTGGGTCATAAGTTTTTCGTGAACAACAAGGGTTCCATTCTCAGCAATACGGGCTTTTGTTACGCGCTCAGTAGAGTCAATACCTTTTATTTGGGTGGTTTCCATTTCCATATAACCACCCTCGGCAATATTAATTACTGTAGTAGGGTTCATAGAGCGTTCGCCCGTACCGTCACCTTCACCTACGTGTTTTTCAATATATTTTACCTTTGCGTTTTTGCCAACAAAAAATGTGTGCACACCATCGTGACGAGATTCTTCACTGCCGCAGTTATGAATACCGCAACCTGCGATAATGGTAACATCACTGTCTTCACCAATAATAAAATCATTGTAAACAAGTTCAGTAAGTCCGGTTTCGCTAATAATAACGGGGATATGTGCAATTTCACCTTTAGTGCCAGGTTTTATTACAATTTCAATTCCTGAAACATCTTTTTTCTCGCGAATATCAATGTTTTCGGTAACCTGTCTTGAGGCTAAAGCGCCGTTTGCTCTTATATTATAAGCGCCAGAAGGAGTACCTTCAATGTCGGCAATCATTTTAAGTAGTTCGAGTTCAGTATTGTTCATTACTTTGCCTCCTGACTATCTAAAAGCATTTTACACGCAGTATCAGTTTGACCTAAAAGTTCAGGCAAAATTTCATCCTTTTTGCCGATTGCTTTAACTGAACCGTTTGCTATAACAATAACCTTGTCAGCAATATTTAAAATTCTTTCTTGGTGGGAAATAATTATAATTGAACCACCTAAAGTACTGTGCATATTTTCAAATACTTTAATAAGACTGTTAAAACTCCAAAGGTCTATACCTGCTTCAGGTTCATCAAACAAAGAAACCTTGGTTGAACGGGCCAAAACAGTAGCAATTTCAATTCTTTTGAGTTCGCCGCCCGAAAGGGAAGCGTTAACTTCGCGGTTTATATAATCTCTTGCGCAAAGGCCTACCTTTGAAAGATAAGCACAAGCTTCGTTTACACCGATTTGTTTTCCTGCGGCAAGGCTTATAAGGTCGTGAACGGTAATGCCTTTAAAACGAACAGGTTGTTGAAAGGCAAAACTAATGCCTTTTTGTGCGCGTTCGGTAATAGAAAGACCTGTAATATCCTCGCCGTCAAGTAAAATTTGACCATTAGTTGGGGTGAGAATACCTGCAATAATTTTAGCTAAGGTAGACTTACCGCCGCCGTTAGGACCGGTTATTACAGAAAAACCGTTATCAATTTTTAAATTTATGTTTTTTAGTATTTCTTTTTCACCGTCTTCGTTTTTTGCGGTGAAAGAAATGTTTTTAAGTTCTAACATATTTTCTCCTAAGATTTTATTTTAATATTTCCCAATAAAATTTGCGATTACATAAAGGATAATCTTCTAAAACACCGTGCTCGGGGTCGTAGAATATTCCATCAAAGTAAAGCGACCAATGCCAACACCTTGGAGTTTCAAGGCTTAAAAGGGCAACGCTTGGGAGGTCTTGCTTTTTATAAGAAACTTTTTTCTTATTTTTATATGGAATACCATAATAATCCAATGAAAAAAGCATTTCTTTTAATGTAGTTTCCTTTTCGTTTTGCAGTAAGTTTACAATGTCTTGCACCGTATTATCAGAAAGCATTGCTAAAACCGCTTGTCCGCACTGCAAATCGGTAGGTTCTTTTATATAGGTTGGTTTTTTGGTTAAAGGCATATTTTACCTCTTTTAAGCTAAATATTGCGCTAAAGTAACGATAAGCGGCATACTTACAAGGGAAAGTATAGTGCTTAAAGAAACGAGTGTTACCGAAAGTTCAGTGTCTGCACCATATTTGGTTGAGAACATTGTAGTAATTGCGGCGGTAGGAGCGCAACTGCAAATAGTAAGCGCTAAAAGAATAGTTCCTCTTATACCGCATAAATACATTACGAATAAAACTACAAGCGGTAAAACAAATAGTTTTAAAAGTATTGCAAAAATACATTTAATATCTTTTAAGCCTTTAAGTAAATTACTACTTGCTAAATGATAGCCTATAATAACCATAGGTAACGGTGTATTAAGCGCCGCTATATGCGCAATAGGTTCGTAAATAATTTTTGGTATTGGTATTGAACATAAAAAGATTATAATACTTATTGTAAAACCAATTATTCCTGGGTTTAAGGTTAGTTTTTTAATGTTTATGTTCTTTTTGTCACCGCTCATAAGGTATAGGCCGTAACTCCATACAAAAACATTAAAAATTGCAATATATGAAGAACCGTAGAAAACACCATCATCACCAAGAATTGCTTGTAGTAACGGTATAGACATATATCCGCAGTTAGAGAAAACAACACTAAACTGCAAAACTTTTTGCCGCGAAACATTTTTTGAGCGAAGTAATAACTTACCTGCGAGTATAAAGAATACGTGAGCTATCGCTGTAATTAAAAAACTAATAATTAAGTTTTTGAAAAGGGAAGTGTTAAATTCGCGTATAAAGGATTTAATAATTACCGCAGGTGTTACAAGCATTAAAACAAAGTCGGTCATATTTTTAACGCCTGTGTCGTTAAGTAATCGGGTTTTTGCGGCTATAAAACCTAAAGATATTAAAATTAAAAGAATGGCAACTTGTGTTGCAACATTTATAAACATTAACCAATGCTCCTTGCAAAACAAACAATTTTTATCTTAGTGTTAATTATTTTGTCAAAATTATAAGCAATTATATTAAACATATTAATAGAAATTATACTATAATAAAATAACAATGTCAATTACAGTATTAAAAAAACGATATTTTGCTTGACAAAGAAAAAGGTTTGTGATAAAATGTTTAAGCCGCATATTGTGGGCTTTTTTAAGTTGCGCTTTTTAGCGCACGCCTATTGTAGCGAGACTGAAAAATAAGCAGGTGAAAAAAATGTACGCAATTATCGAAACAGGCGGAAAGCAATACCGTGTAGAAAACGGCGATGTTATTTACGTTGAAAAGCTTGATGCTCAGGTTGACGAAGAAATTACCTTCGACAAAGTTGTTGCTGTAAGTAACAGAACTTTAAAGGTTGGTAAGCCTTATGTTAAGGATGCTTTCGTTAAGGGTACCGTTCTTAAGAATGGTAAAGGTAAGAAAATCACAGTATTTACTTACAAACCTAAGAAAGGCAGCGCTCGTAAAATGGGCCACAGACAACCATACACTAAGGTACAAATTACTGAAATCGGTTAATTAGTATGACCAGTGTAAAATTTCTGGCTGATGAAAGCAAGTTATACGGCTTTGAAATCAGCGGTCATAGTTCAGTGAACTGTGACGATGAGATTGGTAAAATAGTTTGTTCAGCGGTTTCAAGCGCGGCTTATATGGCTGCAAACACTGTCACAGAAATAATTGGTGACAAGGCTGAGGTTTTAGTAGATGATGCTAAAATGTTTTTTAGCGTGAAAAATCCATCTGAAAAAACCGTAGCGGTGTTAGAAGGCTTGAAGTTGCATTTAAGTGAACTTTCCAATCAGTATAGCAATAACATTAAAATTAACGGAGGTGCAAAACATGTTAAAGATTAACATTCAGTTATTCGCTCATAAAAAGGGTGTAGGTTCTACTAAGAACGGCCGTGACAGTGAGTCTAAAAGACTTGGTGTAAAGAGAGCTGACGGTCAGTTTGTTCTTGCTGGTAACATTTTAGTTCGCCAAAGAGGAACACACATTCATCCCGGCAACAACGTAGGCCGCGGTTCTGATGATACTTTGTTTGCCCTTATCGATGGTAAGGTTAAGTTCGAAAGAGTAGGCAGAGACCGTAAACAAGTTAGCATTTACGCTGTTGAACAGTAATATTAAAATCCGGATGCGAAAAACAGCGTCCGGATTTATTTTTTAGAAACACACTAAGGAGAATTGATATGAAAAATTGTCATGTTTGTAATTTTGAGTGTGAGGACAATGCGGAACTTTGTCCAGTTTGCGGCGCAGATTTGAATTTTGTGCCAAGTGAAGAGGAAGAAGTAGTAGTTATCGAACCGGTATTATTAGGAAGTTTTGACGATGTAGTATTGGCGGAAATTTTTTGTGATATACTAATTGAAAATAAAATACCTTTTTCAAAAGGTGAAGATGGTGAAGTAACAATGAAGGTGCTTTTTGGCGGCGGATTTGTTGCAGTAGATATTTATGTTGACAAAAATGATTTTGATAAAGCGAATGAGCTTTATTTAGAATTTTTAAATAATAAACCAGAGTTTGAAGACTTTTTTGATGAAGAACTCGAAGAGGAAGAATAATGTTTGTAGATTTAGCTAAGATTCATTTAAAAGCGGGTAACGGCGGCGATGGCGCAGTTGCTTTTCATAGAGAAAAATACGTAGCCGCAGGTGGACCTGACGGCGGTGATGGTGGCAAAGGCGGAGATATTGTATTCAAAGCTGATAGCAACCTTTCAACTCTTGCCGATTTTCGCTATAAAAGAAAATATGTTGCGGAAAATGGCCAAAATGGCGGAACTTCGCGTTGTACAGGTAAAAGTGCGCCTAATTTAGTAGTTTCGGTTCCTGTTGGTACATTGGTAAAAGATGCTGAAACAGGTAGAATTATTGCTGATATTGGCGATGGTGAAGAGGTTGTTGTAGCAAAAGGCGGTAACGGCGGTTGGGGTAACCAACATTTTGCTAATTCGACACGCCAAATACCGAAGTTTGCAAAAAGCGGAAATCCCGGTGAAGAATTAGATGTTATACTTGAACTTAAACTTTTAGCCGATGTAGGTCTTGTAGGTTTCCCAAATGTAGGTAAATCTACATTAGTTTCGGTTGTAAGTGAGGCTAAACCTAAAATTGCAAACTACCATTTTACAACATTAACCCCTGTTTTAGGTGTTGTAAGAATGGGTGAGGGTACATCCTTTGTAATGGCAGATATTCCCGGTCTTATTGAAGGCGCGGGTGAAGGCGTAGGTTTGGGTCACGACTTTTTACGTCACGTTGACCGTTGCAGAATGTTGCTTCACGTGCTTGATATTTCGGGCAGTGAGGGAAGAGACCCGATTGATGATTTTGAAAAAATAAACCAAGAACTTAAAACTTTCAGTGAAGAATTAGCCGAACGTCCTCAAATTGTTGTTGGTAATAAGTGCGACTTAATTGATGAGGAAGAAGTTGAGCGTATTGCTAAATATTTTGAAAGCAAGGGTTATAAGTTCTTTCCTGTTATGGCGGCTATTGCCGAAGGTACTGCCGAACTTATAAATTACGTAGCGGCTGAAATTCAAAAATTACCGCCTGTTAAAAAGTATGAAGCTGAACCTAAGCCCGAACCGCAAATTATTAAGAATAAGCGCGGTTTCACAGTTAGAAAAGAAAACGACATTTATTATGTTGAAAACTGTGATTGGCTTATGGAAGTTATGAATAACGTTGACCCTGATGATTATGAGTCTTTGCAATATTTTGAAAGAACCATAAGGGATTGCGGTATTATTGATGCTTTAGAAAAAGCAGGTATTTGCGAAGGCGATACTGTTAATGTGCTCGATGTTGAGTTTGATTTTGTACCTTAAAAACGAGGTGTAATATGGATAATCCAAATTTGTTAAGCCCTTCGGTTTTGGCTTTTGTGGGGGACGGCGTGTACGGACTTTGTGTGCGTACAAAATTGGCTGAAACAAATCGCCCTTCGGGTGAACTTCACAAATTATCAGTTCAGTATGTAAATGCTACTGCACAAGCCAAAGCGTTTGAAATTATAAAAGAAGATTTAACTGAAAAAGAAATGTCCGTTTTTAAGCGCGGTAGAAATTTTCACACAGGGAACACCCCTAAAAATTCAACCGGTGGCGATTATCATACCGCAACAGGTCTTGAAACACTTTTTGGTTTTTTGTATCTTTCAAAACAAAAGGAAAGAATAGAAGAACTTTTTGAAAAAATATTAGAAAACATATAAAAAAAGCACCCGAAAGGGTGCTTTTAATTTTATTTTGCTCTATAAATAAAGGAAAATCTTCCGTATGGCGCGGCATCACCGTGGAGATAAAGGCTTTCGATTGTTTGGTCTAAACAGGTGTGGTCAATCCATTGGAAACGAAGTTCAAAACCATCTTCCAAAATGCCTAAATCTTTACGAGAAACAGCAATCATAATTTCTTTTTCGCCGTATTTTAGCCTGAGCAGACATAAAAATCACCTCAAAAAACAAACAAAAACGATTGTTTTTGTTTGCAGTCGTTATACTATATATAAATAAAAATTAGAATTTTTTAAAAAAGGTATTGAAATTTCTATAATTTGTGGTATAATAAAATCCCACATTACAATATATTGTGTTTGAACACGAAATAAAATAGATGAGGTAGTATTATGAAAATCATTAAAAGAAGCGGCGCAGAAGTAACTTTTGACCCTCAAAAGATTATTGTAGCGGTAACAAAAGCTAACGAAAGCGTTGTTCCAAGCGAAAGAATGAGCGAAGTACAAATTAGGCGTATTGCGGAAGATGTTGAAAGCGCGGCTGCAAACATTAACCGTTCTTTAAGCGTGGAAGAAATACAAGATATGGTAGAAGACCAAATTATGAATCAACGCGCGTTTGATGTTGCGCGTAGATACATTACCTACCGTTATAATCGTGCGCTTGTAAGAAAGTCTAACACTACTGATGAGCAAATTTTAAGCCTTATTGAATGCAATAACGAAGAAGTTAAGCAAGAAAACTCTAATAAAAACCCAACTGTAAATAGTGTTCAACGTGACTATATGGCGGGTGAAGTTAGCAAGGATATAACAAAGCGTATTCTTTTAAGCCCTGATGTTGTTGATGCACATGAAAGAGGCTTGATCCACTTCCACGATGCTGACTATTTTGCTCAACATATGCATAACTGCGACCTTGTAAACCTTGAAGATATGCTTCAAAATGGCACAGTTATCAGTGGTACTTTAATTGAAAAACCACGTAGTTTTTCAACTGCTTGTAATATTGCAACCCAAATTATTGCTCAGGTTGCATCTTGTCAATATGGTGGACAAAGTATAAGCCTTACACATTTAGCACCATTTGTTGACGTTAGCCGTAAGAAAATTCGCGCTGAAGTTAAGGCGGAACTTGATGCAGTAGGAACTGAACTTAATGATGAAAAGATTGATGCTATTACCGAAAGACGTCTTTTGGAAGAAGTGCGCAAAGGTGTTCAAATGATTCAATATCAAGTAGTAACACTTATGACTACTAACGGTCAAGCACCTTTCGTTACTGTATTTATGTATCTTAATGAAGCTAAAAACGAACAAGAAAAACGCGACTTAGCGCTTATCATTGAAGAAGTTTTGAAACAACGTTATCAAGGTGTTAAGAACGAAAAAGGTGTTTGGATCACACCTGCTTTCCCAAAACTTATTTATGTTTTGGAAGAAGATAATATTAAAGAAGGTACACCTTATTGGTACTTAACTAAACTTTCAGCAAAATGTACCGCTAAACGTATGGTGCCTGACTATATTTCCGAAAAGGTTATGCTCCAAAACAAGATTGATAAAAACGGCGAAGGACATTGCTATACCTGTATGGGTTGCCGCAGTTTCTTGACACCTTATATTGATGAAGAGGGCAAACCAAAATATTATGGCCGTTTCAACCAAGGTGTTGTAACTGTAAACCTTGTTGATATCGGTCTTTCAGCACAAGGCAATATGGAAAAATTCTGGCAAATATTTGACGAAAGAATGGAACTTTGCCACCGTGCACTTCAAGCCCGTCACGAACGTCTTACCGGTACTGTTTCGGACGCAGCGCCTATTCTTTGGCAATACGGCGCATTGTTAAGACTTAAAAAAGGCGAAACTATTGATAAATATTTACACGGTGGTTACTCAACATTATCATTAGGTTACGCAGGTCTTTGGGAATGTGTTTACAGTATGATAGGTAAAAAACTCACCGAAAAACCGGGTGAAGAATTTGGATTAGAGATTATGAGAAAACTTAACGAGTACACTGCAAAGTGGAAAGCTGCCGAAAATATTGACTATTCACTTTACGGAACTCCGCTCGAAAGCACAACTTATAAGTTTGCAAAATCTCTACAAAAACGTTTTGGTATAATCAAGGGTGTTACTGATAAGAACTATATCACAAACAGTTATCACGTTCACGTAACCGAAGATATTGATGCGTTTGATAAATTGGCTTTAGAATCTAAATTCCAAGCATTGTCACCAGGTGGTGCAATCTCTTATGTAGAAGTTCCTAATATGCAAAATAATATTGATGCTGTGCTTTCAGTTATGCAGTTTATTTATGAAAATATTATGTATGCGGAACTTAATACAAAGAGTGACTTCTGCCACGACTGCGGTTTTGATGGTGAAATAGCGGTTGAAGAAGATGCTGACGGTAAACTTGTATGGCGTTGTCCTAACTGCGGAAATACCGACCAAGATAAACTTAATGTAGCAAGACGTACTTGCGGTTACATTGGTACACAGTTCTGGAACCAAGGCAGAACACAAGAAATTAAGGAACGAGTGCTTCATTTATAATTATGAATTATGCGGTAATAAAGAAATTTGATATTGCCAACGGTCCTGGCGTTAGGGTTTCACTTTTTGTGAGCGGTTGCCGCCACAAGTGTAAAAACTGCTTTAATAGCGAGGCTTGGGACTTTGATTATGGACAACCTTTTACCGATGATACATTAGACGAAATAATAAATGCACTTTCAAAGGATTATATAGAGGGTTTTTCGCTTTTGGGCGGAGAACCCTTTGAACCTGAAAACCAAGAAGGTGTAAATAAAATTTTATCGGCAATAAGGGAAAAATGTCCTAACAAAACGGTTTGGTGCTATACAGGGTTTGATTTTGAAAAGCAGTTGTTGGCAGGTAGCGTTGGAAACGCACAACTTGTTTTAAAAAATCTTTCTATGATAGATGTTTTGGTTGACGGCAAGTTTGTAGAAGAATTAAAAAGTTTGGACCTTTTGTTCAGAGGCTCTTCAAACCAGCGTATAATTGACGTTGCTCCTTCGCTTAAAGAGGGGAAAGCAATTTGGCTTGATGGCGTTTGGCAAAGAAGAATGGGTTCGGGCAATATTTACGAATAGGTGAAAGAAATGAAAATTAATTTTAAAAAATTAAATGATAAGGCTATTGTACCAACTTATGGTTCTGAGTTTGCGGCAGGTGCTGACCTTTATGCTTGTACCGGCGGCGAAACTGTAACATTCGAACCGGGCGAGACAAAACTTATTAAAACAGGTATTGCAATGGAAGTACCTGTAGGATACGCGGGTCTTATATATGCAAGAAGTGGTATTGCTAATAAGCGAGGACTAGCTCCTTCTAATAAGGTTGGTGTAGTAGATGCTGATTATCGCGGTGAAATAATGGTTTCACTTCACAACCATTCTAACCAAGTGCAATCTATTGCCGATGGTGAGCGTATTGCACAAATGGTAATTGCACCATTTTTAAAGGTTGAGTATAACGAGGTTGAAGAATTAACCGATACCGTTCGCGGTGAGGGTGGGTTTGGTTCTACCGGTAAAAAGTAAGATTTGCAAAATAAAAAGCGTATGTGATTTTTCACATACGCTTCTTTTAGTTTTATTTACTAACGATTTCCTTTTTGCCGCCCATATAAGGTTGTAAAGCGGTTGGAATTTTAAGGGTGTATTTTTCGCCATCAAAAGAAAGATTGTTTTCAAGGAAAGCAATTAACATTCTTGGTGGAGCCACAACTGTGTTGTTAAGTGTGTGAGCCAAATACTTCTTACCATCTTCGCCCTTAACACGAATTCCAAGTCTACGAGCTTGTGCATCGCCGAGATTTGAACAAGAGCAAACTTCAAAGTATTTTTGTTGTTTAGGAGACCAAGCTTCAATATCGTAAGATTTAACCTTTAAGTCAGCAAGGTCGCCTGTGCAACATTCAAGTGTGCGAACAGGAATATCCATACTTCTGAAAAGTTCAACCGAGTAGTTCCACATTTTGTTGAACCAATCCATACTTTCCTCTGGTTTGCAAATAACAATCATTTCTTGTTTTTCAAATTGGTGAATACGGTAAATACCGCGTTCTTCAATACCGTGAGCACCTTTTTCTTTACGGAAGCAAGGTGAGTAACTTGTAAGGGTTAAAGGAAGGGTTTCTTCAGGGGTGATTGTATCAATAAACTTACCAATCATTGAGTGTTCCGAAGTGCCGATAAGGTAAAGGTCTTCACCCTCAATTTTATACATCATAGCGTCCATTTCTTCGAAACTCATAACGCCGGTTACAACGTTGCTTCTAATCATAAACGGAGGAATACAGTAGGTGAAACCTTTATCAATCATAAAGTCACGAGCGTAGGAAAGAACTGCCGAGTGTAAACGGGCAATATCTCCCATAAGATAATAGAAACCTTCACCCGCAACGCGACCGGCAGCTTCTTTATCAATACCGTTAAATGCAGCCATAATGTCGGTATGGTAAGGAATTTCGAAGTTAGGAACGGTTTTTTCGCCGTATTGTGTTACTTCGACATTTTCGCTGTCGTCCTTACCAACAGGAACGCTTTCATCAACAATGTTAGGTATTTTCATTTGAATTTCTAAAACTTTTTTTGCAAGAGTTGTTTCTTTTTCCTCTAAAGCTTTTAGTTCTTCCGCTTGTTCGGTTACTAATTTTTTAATTTCTTCAGCTTCTTCACGTTTGCCTTGAGCCATAAGCATACCGATTTGTTTGCTTATTTTGTTACGGTTAGCGCGAAGTTCACTTGCTCTATTAATAGCAGCGCGTTGTTCGTTGTAAAGTTCAATTATTTCGTCAACCAAAGGAAGTTTTGAATCTTTAAATTTTCTTTTAATATTTTCTTTAACTAAATCAGGATTATCACAAATAAATTTAATATCCAGCATTTACTTCTCTCCTTTAAGAGCAATTTATACTGAATTAGTATATCACAACCTAATATCTATGTCAAATGGTTATATCAAAAGGTTTTGCGCAAAATATTAAAGGGGTGAAAATTTGAAAAAGATACGAAAAAAATATAAAAGTAAGTTTATAGCGCCTATACGTTATTTTTTAAGAAATCAAGTTCCAATAGAAAATGAAATATTTCGAAACGAATGGGTTATATATAGGGTCTACACGTCTTTTCATACGTATAATATATATCGTATCGCAACACAAGGCTATAGCGGAGAAATAATTGAAAATTAAGATGGTAAATAGTGTAATCAAAACCTTGACAAAGTCCTTTAATAACAGTATAATAACTATATATGAAAATATAGTTTAAAAAGCTTTTTTGGAGGATTTTAAAAATGATTAGTGCCGGCGATTTTAGAAATGGCGTAACTTTTGAAGAAGACGGTAACGTTCTTCAAGTTATTGAATTCCAACACGTTAAACCTGGTAAAGGTGCTGCGTTCGTAAGAACAAAAACAAAGAATGTTATAACAGGTTCTGTTATTGAAAAGAGTTATAACCCAACTGCAAAATTCCCTACCGCTTTCATTGAAAGAAAAGATATGGAATATTCTTACAATGATGGTGACCTTTACTACTTTATGGACCAAGAAACTTACGATATGGTTCCAATTAACGCAAGTGACTTAGGCGATAGCTTTAAGTTTGTTAAAGAAAATATGGTTTGCAAAATTCTTTCTTACAAAGGTAACGTTTTCGGTATTGAACCACCTACATTCGTAGAACTTCAAATTACTAAGACTGACCCTGGTTTTGCAGGCAACACTGCTACCAATGCAACAAAACCTGCAACTGTTGAAACAGGTGCTGAAATTCGTGTTCCTTTGTTCATTGATGAAGGCGATATGGTTCGTATTGATACACGTACCGGCGAATATATGGAACGTGCATAAATTTTAGGAGGTTTTCATAATGGATATTTGCGAAAAGATTGCTTATATTAAAGGTCTTGCTGAAGGTCTTTCAATCGATGACAGTACTAAAGAAGGCAAAGTTCTCGGTGCTATTATTGATTTATTAGCTGACATTACAGAAGAAATTTGTGACATCGAAGATGGTTGCGATGAACTTATGGAACAAATTGACGCTGTTGATGAAGATTTAGCTGCTTTAGAAGATGTTATCTACGAAGATGATGAAGACGATTGCGATTGTGATTGCGATTGCGACTGCGATTGTGAAGATGAAGTTTATGAGATAGAATGCCCTGCTTGTAACGATGTTATTTACCTCGATGCTGAAATGCTTGAAGAAGAGGGTATGACCTGTCCAAACTGCGGTACTGAACTTGAGTTTGACTTTGATTGCGATTGCGATTGCGACTGTGACTGCGATTGCGAAGAAACAGAAGAATAATTCCTTTTAAAATTAAAAGCCACACTCACGTGTGGCTTTTATTGTAACGGAGGCAAATATGACAAAAAATAAAATTATAGCAATTTGTGTATTGGCGGTAATTTTCGTTGTTACTGCAACCCTTGCTTTTACGGGGGTTATAACAAATTTTGAAAATAACCTTTCTGAAATTATAAATCCAAACCGTGAAATTAGTGAGTTTTTCTATTATTTTACAGTTGTTGGAGATACTTTGGGCTGTGTTATATTTTTAGTTGTTTTGTTAATCTTGCCTTTTACAACTAAAAAAGTGGGAATACCTGTTGCATCAACCGCAATAGTTTCGGCAATAACAATTAAGGTGATAAAATCCTTGGTTAAACGCGCTCGTCCGGCAATAAAACTTTTAGAGGTTGGTGGGTATAGTTTTCCAAGTGGACACGCGGGAAATAACGCTGCAATTTATATTGGAATAATGCTTTGTCTTTTAAAACTTTGCAAAACAAAACTCGAGAAAGCGTTAGTTTGCTTTGTTTGTATTTTTTACGTAGCAGTTATTGGTGTTTCGCGGGTATATTTTAACGTGCACTATTTTAGCGATGTTGTTTGCGGATGGTGTTTAGGTAGTATAATTGCTATTATTTTTACTGAATTGTTTAAGGTTAGGGAAAAAGAAAATGTTGGAAACTAAAATTAAGTTAGAATACAATCTTTGTGAAAATAAAAGTAGCGGTATTCCTGTTATTGTCGTTGCGGCGGGTTCTTCCTCAAGAATGAACGGTATAAACAAGCAAATGCTTTTACTCGGTGGAATACCTGTTTTGGTTAGAACTTTGCTTCAGTTTGAAAGAAACCAAAATATTTCAAGAATAATTGTAGTTTCAAAGAAAGAAAATTTACTCGAAATTCAAAAATTGGCTGATGAATATATGATTTCAAAACTTACCGATATTGTAGAGGGTGGCGCTTCAAGGCAAGAATCGGTGTTAAACGGGCTTAACAGACTTTCTCAAAACGAGGAAAAAGTTTTAATACACGACGGTGCAAGACCGCTTGTTAGTCAAAAGACAATAAGTGACGTTGCAAATGCGCTTGAAAATCATGTAGCGGTAACCTGTGCTGTTAAGGTTAAAGATACTATAAAAGAAATAGATAAGGAAAAAAAGGTTATAAAAACGCTAAATAGAGAAAATTTAGTTTCGGTTCAAACTCCGCAAGGAGCAAGGGTTTTAGAATATTTAAAGGCAATAAGGGAAACCGATATTTCTAAATTTACTGATGATACCTCTATTTTAGAAGCAGCGGGATATGACGTGTATACCGTAGAGGGAAGTTATAAAAATATAAAAATAACCACTGTTGAGGATATAAAGGTAGCACAAGGCTTTTTGAGTGAGGAGGCAGAAGAATGCGAATAGGACACGGATATGATGTTCATAAACTAGTAAATGAAAGACCGCTTATAATAGGTGGTGAAAATATACCATTTGAAATGGGACTTTTAGGCCATTCCGATGCCGATGTTTTACTTCACGCTATTAGTGACGCTTTGTTAGGCGCTGCGGCACTAGGGGATATTGGTAAACATTTTCCGGATACTTCGGAAGAATTCAAAGGAATTGATAGCCGAATTTTACTTAGAAAAACTGTAGAACTTTTAAAAGAAAAGGGCTATGAAATAATAAATATTGATGCGACTATTATTGCGCAAAAACCTAAATTGGCGCCATTTATCCCAAATATGCGCAAAAATATAGCAAGTGACTGCGGCGTTGAACTTGACGCAGTAAATGTAAAGGCTACTACCGAAGAGGGATTAGGTTTTACGGGTGAATTAAAGGGTATAAGCGCACATGCGGTTTGTCTTTTAGGGTAATAAGAAAAATAAAATTTTCATATTGTTTAAGTAGTAAAAAAGCGGAGGACAATATGAAAATTTTTATAACTATTTCTAAAAAAAGTTTATATGTAATACTTGCGGTAATAATAATTATATTGTTGGTTGCAAGTAAAGTTTTTTATTTAACTTCAGCAAATAATTTTGATGGTTCTACAAATCAAAAAAGGGTAGATTATATTTTGAATTTAGGGTTTAAAGTAGATGAAACACCTATTTTTGAAAAGCAAATAACAATACCAAAAACTTTTGATGAGGTTTATAAAAAATACAATTCACTTCAAAGTAAGGCGGGGTTTGACCTTTCGAATTATAAAGGAAAATCCGCAAAAGTAATTGCTTATAAAGTTAAAAATGAAGAAAGACAAGTAACATTAATTATTTATAAGGACCGTATAATTGGGGGAGATGTTTCTTCGCCTCAAATAAATGGTAAAATGGAGCCGTTAAAAAGTGGAAAAAAATAAGGAACGATTTGATAAAATTATTGCTTCACAGTTTAATGTTTCAAGAAAAGAAGCAAGAATAACAATAAGGCAAGGAAAGGGAAGTGTAGACGGACAAGTTTTAAAAGACCCTTCAGCCTTGATTAGTCCTAAAACACAAAAAATCGAATATGAGGACCAAGTTTTACAGTATAAAAAGTATATTTACCTGCTTATGAATAAACCTAAAGGTGTAATATCCGCCGGAAACGATAAAAATTGCAAAACAGTAATTGATATAGTACCTGAAAAGTTTTCAAGAAATGGACTTTTCCCTGTGGGTAGATTGGATAAAAATACAACAGGTTTATTAGTTATAACTGATGACGGTGAATTTGCTCATAAGGCGATTTCGCCAAACAAAAATATTTTTAAAACCTATGTTGCCGAACTTGATGGTGCGGTTACCGAAGATATGGTTAAAGCTTTTGAAAAAGGAATCGTTTTGGCAGATGGTACAGTTTGCAAAAAAGCATTTTTAAAACCTATTAGTGAAAACAAAGCAGAAATTAAAATTTGTGAAGGAAAATACCATCAAATTAAGCGAATGTTTGGCACTGTAGGACTTGGAGTTAACGAACTTTCGAGAATTGCAATGGGCGAACTTTTTTTGCCAAGAGATATGGCGGAAGGTGAGTGCATAGAGCTTTCTAATGAACAAATCGCCTTAATTTTTGATAAAAAAGATAAATTTTAAACATAATAACTAAAATTTACGTCTAAATATTGGATATATTTTGCATAGACTTTTTAAAATTTGTTTGTTATAATGGTATGGTAAAAAATTATTATTGTAGGGGGATGTTTTAAATGGCTGGATTGTCATTACAAAACGTATACAAAAAGTATTCAGGCGATGTAGTAGCAGTTTCAGACTTTTGTCTTGAAATTGAAGATAAGGAATTTATAATCCTTGTAGGTCCTTCGGGCTGTGGTAAATCAACAACTTTAAGAATGATTGCCGGTCTTGAAGAAATTTCTGATGGTGACGTTTATATCGGTGACAGACGTATTAACGATGTTCAACCTAAAGACCGTGATATCGCAATGGTTTTCCAAAACTATGCACTTTATCCTCATATGTCAGTTTATGAGAATATCGCATTTGGTCTTAAACTTCGTAAAACTCCAAAGGATGAAATCAAGCGCCGTGTAGAAGAAGCTGCTCGTATCCTTGATATTACACACTTACTTGAACGTAAGCCAAAGGCTTTGTCAGGTGGTCAAAAACAACGTGTTGCTTTAGGTCGAGCTATCGTTCGAGAACCTAAGGTATTCTAACTTGACGATCCTCTTTCAAACTTGGATGCTAAACTTCGTGCACAAATGCGTACCGAAATTACAAAGCTCCACCAACGTTTAGGTACAACATTTATTTACGTTACCCACGACCAAGTTGAAGCTATGACAATGGGTACTCGTATCGTTGTTATGAAAGATGGTTTCATTCAACAAGTTGACTCTCCAAACAACCTTTATCGTTATCCTGCTAACCTCTTCGTTGCAGGCTTCATTGGTTCACCTCAAATGAACTTTATCGATGCTAAGATTCTTAAAGAAGGTAATGATTTCTTCGTAGAATTTGGCTCAGAAGATACTGAAGAACGCGCAGGAGTTAAGAACAAGATCAAACTTCCTGAAAGCAAGAATATTGATGGCAAATTAGAAGAATATGTAGGTAAAGATGTTGTTATGGGTATTCGTCCTGAAGACGTTCACTCAGAAGATGAAAACCTCGTTAAGTATGCTGATGGTGTTGTTGAAGCTACTCTTGATGTTAGCGAACTTATGGGTGCTGAAACCTATCTCTATCTTGATTGTGAAGGTTCACCAATCACTGCTCGTGTTGATCCTGACTACACATACAAGAATGGCGAAAAGATGAAGATTGCTTTTGAAACCGGTAAGATTCACTTGTTTGACAAAGAAACTGAACTCGCAATTACTAAGGGTTAATTAAATTTAAAGCCTCCCAAACGGGAGGCTTCTTTTATGTACACAACAAATTTTCTTGACTTTTATTTTGTTAATGGTAAAATAATAAAGTTGGAGCAAATTTTCAATGAAAATTTGACTATATCCATTGCAAAGCCGATAAAAACGGCTTGTCGAAGCGCTTTGGGCGTTTCGACAAACTACAATCATTATAATGGTTATATTAGGAGAGATTTGTTTGACACAATTACAAAACGAAATAAATCGCCGTAGGACTTTTGCTATAATTTCTCACCCTGACGCCGGTAAAACAACACTTACCGAAAAGTTTTTATTATATGGTGGAGCAATTCAAACGGCAGGTTCAGTTAAAGGTAAAGCAACAGCAAAACACGCAGTCAGTGACTGGATGGATATTGAAAAACAAAGAGGTATTTCTATAACTTCTTCTGTAATGCAGTTCGAGTATGAAGGATATTGTATAAATATATTGGATACTCCCGGTCACCAAGACTTCTCAGAAGATACCTATAGAACTTTAATGGCGGCAGATAGCGTAGTTATGGTTATAGATGCTGCAAAGGGTATAGAAGCGCAAACAAGAAAACTTTTCAAGGTTTGTGCGATGAGACACATACCGATTTTTACATTTATAAATAAGTTGGACCGTGAAGCCCGTGACCCGTTTGAACTTTTAGACCAACTTGAAAAAGAGTTTGGTATAGGAACTTATCCTGTAAACTGGCCGATTGGTTGCGGCGTAAGTTTTAAAGGTGTTTTTGATAGGGATAAGCGCGAAATTTTATCTTTTGATGATAGACATAAGGGTCAAGAAAAAATCAAGCCTACACCTTGCGATATTACTGATATAGAAAAACTTGATGAGTTAATTGGTGAATATCAAAGGGCAGAACTTGTTGATCAAATTGAACTTTTAGATGGTGCAAGTTTTGAGTTTGATTTAGAAAAGGTGCGAAAAGGCGAACTTACACCTGTTTTCTTTGGCTCGGCGCTTACTAATTTCGGTATTGAACCATTCTTGGAAAACTTCTTGAAGATGACTACTTCTCCGACACCAAGAAAATCAGGAGAAGAAATGGTAGACCCATTTAGTGAAGAATTTTCTGCGTTTGCTTTTAAAATTCAAGCAAATATGAATAAAAACCATAGAGATAGAATAACCTTTTTCCGTATTGTTTCGGGCAAGTTTGAGCGCGGTGCTGATTATTATCACGTTCAAGCGGGTAAAACTGTACGCCTTTCACAACCGCAACAAATGATGGCGGAAGAAAGACAAATTATAAACGAAGCATATGCGGGGGATATTATTGGTGTGTTCGACCCGGGTATTTACTCAATAGGTGATACGGTTTGTTCTGCTAAAAAGAAGGTTTGTTTTGAAGGAATTCCTACCTTCGCACCTGAACATTTTTCAATGATAGAGCAAAAAGACAGTCTTAAGAGAAAGCAGTTTGTTAAAGGCGTTGAGCAGATTGCTCAAGAAGGTGCAATTCAAATTTTCCACGAACCAAACAGCGGTATGGAACGCGTTATAGTTGGTGTTGTTGGTGTGCTTCAGTTCGAAGTTTTAGAGCATAGACTAAAGAGTGAATATAACGTTGAAGTTTTAAGAAACGACCTTCCTTATTCGTATATTCGTTGGGTTAAAAACAAGGATATTGACATTAAAAAATTAAACCTCACTTCTGATACAAAGTGGGTTCAAGACTTTAAGGGTAATAATATTTTAATTTTCACAAGCGAATGGAATATAAATTGGGCATTAGATAAAAACGAAGGCTTAATTTTGGAAGACTTTAGTAAAGATTAATAAAAAAGCGAGTGTTTTAAACACTCGCTTTTTATTTTAGTTTTTAAGACTGTGCATAGGAGCGGGAATTCTTCCGGCGCGGTCGATAAACTTCTTAGGGCTTTTTGTAAGATTAACCTTCATAATAGGGCCTGAACCTAAAAGTCCGCCAAATTCAAGGGTTTCTCCTGCTTTTTTGCCAATAGCAGGAATAACTCTTACAGCGGTAGTTTTCATATTAACCATACCGATAGCCGCTTCATCGGCAATTATAGCTGAAATAACTTCAGCAGGGGTTTCACCTGGAATTGCAATCATATCAAGACCAACCGAGCAAACAGCAGTCATAGCTTCAAGTTTTGAAAGTTCAAGGTCGCCCGATTTTGCCGCAGCAATCATACCCGCATCTTCAGAAACGGGAATAAACGCACCCGAAAGACCGCCAACGTAAGAAGAAGCCATAACGCCACCTTTTTTAACTGCGTCATTAAGCATTGCAAGAGCGGCAGTTGTGCCGTGTGTACCACAAGTTTCAAGTCCCATTTCTTCTAAAATATGGGCAACTGAGTCGCCGATTGCGGGGGTAGGAGCAAGGGAAAGGTCAACAATACCGAAAGGAACACCGAGTCTCTTTGAAGCTTCACTTCCTACTAATTGACCCATTCTTGTGATTTTGAAAGCGGTGCGTTTGATAATTTCTGCAATTTGTCCTAAGTCACCGTTAGGACATTTTTTAATTGCGGCTTGAACAACACCGGGACCTGAAACACCAACGTGAATTACACAGTCAGGTTCGCCAACACCGTGGAATGCACCCGCCATAAATGGATTGTCTTCAACCGCGTTGCAAAATACAACCAATTTTGCGCAACCAATACAGTCACGGTCGGCAGTGATTTCGGCAGTTTCACGAACAATTTCACCCATAAGTTTAACAGCATCCATATTAAGACCTGCTTTTGTAGAACCGATATTAACGCTTGAGCAAATATTTGTGGTTTCGGAAAGGGCGCGGGGGATAGAGCGGATAAGTTCTTCGTCACCCGCGGCAAAGCCTTTGTGAACCAATGCTGAATATCCGCCTATAAAGTTTACACCAACAGTGTCCGCTGCGCGTTGAAGTGCTTTAGCGTAGAGTACAGGGTCGCCGCCTGAAGCTGCAACAAGCATAGAAATAGGTGTAACCGAAATACGTTTATTTATGATTTCAATACCATATTCGTTTTGAATATCGTTCGCAACTTTAACAAGGTCGTGAGCAAGGCGTGTGATTTTGTTATAAACCTTTTCGCAAGACTTGTTTATATCGGAATCCGCACAGTCCAAAAGTGAAATACCCATAGTAACGGTTCTAATATCTAAGTTTTCTTCAGAAATCATATTTATGGTTTCTAAAATATCGTTTAAATTTATCATTTTACCACCTCTTAAATGCGGTGCATAGAATTGAAAATATCTTCGTGCATAACGCGTATGTCAAGATTGTTGTCTTTTCCTAAATTTTTCATTTTTTCTGAAAAATCGTTGAATGAGCAGTTAAGTTCTTTAATTTCGGTAAGCATAACCATTACAAACATATCTTGTAAAACCGATTGTGTAATATCGAGAATATTTGCGTTACATTCGCTGCAAATAGCGCTTACTTTTGCAATAATGCCTACAGCATCTTTTCCTATTACAGATACAACTGTTTTCATTTAAAATTCTCCTTTTAAACATATTGAATATATTCTACCATATTATTATAAAAATAGCAATGATATTACTATTTTTAAGCAGACAAAATTATAATGTTTCGGCAGTTTAAACAAAATAAATCGAATATTTGGTAAATATTCGTGAAAATAGTATATTTTGTGTGATTTTTTTACGAAAACACAATATATTGTGCTATTTTTTTCGAAAATACTATTGACAAAGTACATATTTTAGGGTAGAATATACTTGCTCACACGACTGACGGAATTGCGGAGCACCGCAAGGGAATGCGAGCATTTTTCTAGCCGACCGTCTGGGCAATTCAGTTTTGTACTGGATTGCTTTTTTTATACACTAAAGGAGAGTAATTATGACACATAAAAATTGGAATGGATTTAAAGAAGGAAAATGGCAAGAAGAAATTAACGTTCGTGATTTTATTCAACAAAATTATACTGAATATTGCGGCGATAGTTCTTTCTTAAAAGGTGCTACCAAACGCACTAATGACCTTATGGTTAAAGTACAAGAATTATTTAAGAAAGAGCGCGAAGCAGGCGGTGTATTAGATATTGATACCGAAAGAGTTTCTTCGCTTATTTCTTATGGCGCGGGATATATTGATAAGGAAAACGAATTGATTGTTGGTATGCAAACCGACAGTCCTTTAAAACGTGCCGTAAATCCATTTGGCGGTATGCGTATGGCAAGACAAGCTTGTGAAGCGTATAACTACAAATTAAGTGACAAGATTGAAAAGGCGTTTGAATATAAAACTACCCACAATGAAGGTGTTTTCAGCGCGTACACAAATGAAATGCGTTTGGCTAGAAAGAGCCACGTTATAACCGGTCTTCCTGACGCTTATGGTAGAGGAAGAATTATTGGTGACTATCGTAGAGTAGCCCTTTATGGTGTTGACCGACTTATTGAAGGTAAAAAAGCGGATAAAGCAGCACTTGAGGGAAGAGTTTTTGATGAAGAAACTATTCGCTTAAGCCAAGAACTTACAAAACAAATGACATTCCTCGGTTTGATGAAGGAAATGGCTGCAATTTATGGTTTTGATATTAGCGAACCTGCAAAGGATACAAAAGAAGCAGTTCAATGGACCTATTTTGCTTATCTTGCTGCAATTAAGGAACAAAACGGCGCGGCTATGTCTTTGGGTAGAGTGAGCACTTTCTTTGATATTTATATTGAACGTGATATGAAAAACGGAACACTTACCGAAGAAGAAGCACAAGAAATTATTGATGATTTTGTTATAAAACTTCGTATTGCGCGTCATTTGCGTACACCTGAATATAATGAACTTTTTGGTGGCGACCCAATGTGGATTACCGAAGTTGTTGGCGGTATGGGCGAAGATGGAAGAACTCTCGTTACAAAGAGCAGTTTTCGTATTCTTAATACACTTTATACCCTTGGTTCTTCACCTGAACCAAACCTTACAATTCTTTGGTCAAATTCTTTGCCTGAAGGCTTTAAAAAGTACTGTGCAAAGGTTTCTATTGATACCGACTCTATTCAGTATGAAAACGATGATATAATGCGTCCACATTATGGCGATGATTATGCTATTGCTTGTTGCGTTTCGGCTATGAAGGTCGGCAAACAAATGCAATTCTTTGGCGCTCGTTGCAACTTGGCTAAACTTTTGCTTATCGCTATTAACGGTGGTTACGATACTACAAGCGGTATTCATATCGGCCCTCAAAAAGAAGTGTTAAGTGGTGACAAGTTGAATTTCAATGAAGTTAAAGCACGTTTAGATGAATATATGTCTTGGCTTGCAAAGTTGTATGTTAATACAATGAATATAATTCACTCTATGCACGATAAGTACGCTTATGAAAAATCTCAAATGGCTTTACACGATACCGAAGTTGGTCGTTTTATGGCGTTTGGCACACCGGGACTTTCGGTAGCGGCTGACTCTTTAAGTGCTGTTAAATTTGCAAATGTAACACCTATTAGAGATGAAAACGGCTTTATAGTTAACTTTAAGACCGAGGGTGATTTCCCTAAATATGGTAATGATGATGATAGGGTTGACCTTATTGCAAAAGAACTAGCCCACAATATGATTGTAGAACTTAGAAAAACTCCTACCTATAGAAATGCAGTTCACACACTTTCAGTTTTAACTATTACTTCAAACGTTATGTACGGTAAAAACACAGGCGCTACACCTGATGGTAGGGAAGATGGCGGTGCTTTTGCACCGGGTGCTAACCCAATGCATAACCGTGAAGAAAACGGTGCTTTGGCTTCACTTAACTCTGTTGCTAAAATCAGTTATGATGACTGCCGTGACGGTGTTTCTAATACATTCTCAATTACACCTGATACTTTAGGTAGAGACGATAGTGAGAGAGCGGATAATTTAGTTAATATTATTGATGGTTACTTTGCTAAAAAAGCGCACCATATAAATGTTAATGTTCTTAATAGGGAAACACTTATCGAAGCTTATAACAACCCTGAAGCATATCCAAACCTTACAATTCGTGTATCGGGCTATGCGGTTAATTTCCACAAACTTTCACGAGAACAACAACGTGAAGTTATTAGCCGTACTTTCCATGAGGTTATGTAATGGAAAATAAGGGTTATATAAACTCTTTACAAACGCTCGGTGCTGTTGACGGACCGGGCGTTCGTTTTGTAGTATTTATGCAAGGTTGCCCGTTAAGGTGTGCTTGTTGCCATAATCCTGATACTTGGGAAATAGGGGTAGGGAACACCTATACTGCCGAAGAAATTGCAAATAAAGCCGAGCGTTATAAAGAGTATTTTGGTGAAAACGGTGGTATTACTGTTTCGGGTGGTGAGCCGCTTTTACAAGCCGAATTTATTACTGAACTTTTTAAAATTTGCCATTCTAAAGGCATAAACACTTGTTTAGACACAAGCGGTTGTATTTTAAATGATAGCGTTAAAGAATTACTGTCAGTTACTGACCATATTTTGCTTGATATTAAATATACAAACGATGAAATGTATAAAAAATATGTTGGTTCTGATTATCAAAAAACACTCGAATTTTTGGAGTATGTTAATGAAAAGGGAATACCTACTTGGATAAGGCAGGTTATTATACCGACACTTAATGACACTAAAGAAAACATTAAGGCTTTGGGTGAAATTATTAAAAAGTATTCTTGCATTAAAAAAACAGAGCTTTTACCCTTTAAAAAGCTCTGTACAGTGAAATACGATAAACTAAATATTGAATTTCCTTTAAAAGATATCCCCGAGCCTACAAAGGCACAAATGGAAGAATTGGAAAAAATGTTATAAAAAAGAGCGCCTTAATTGGCGCTCTTCTTGCTTATATTTAAAATTCTAAAAAAAAACTGCTCGTAATTTGGCATATTGCACAAAAGTTATTGACATTTGAGCGTTTTTTTGTTATAATTTAATTAGAAGGAAGATGTGATTTCTATCTATAATTTACTGTTAGGAGTTGAAATTATGAATAAAACTTTAATTAAAAAAATCTCTTATTTTATAATTCCGATATTGATAATTTCAATTGTTTTATTTGGTATATTATCAAGCGAAAAAAACAATAAAGATAATAAAGACAATAAAGACAAGACTACCCCTACAGTCTCAACCCCAAAAGTTCAAGAATTTAATGATAAAGTTGTATTATCAGATGTTTATTATGGTCCATTTATTATAAAAGCTGGGCCTTCCGGTCTACACACTAATGTAAGTATGTGTGATATTGCAATTAAGGGGAAAATAATTAATGTGGAGCCTTATGCAATGGAAATTTTATCGGGCACAAAGTTAGATGAAAAACTTGCTTCTTCAGGAGGTGTCCCTGTACAACACTTTTTAAAATATACACTCGAAGTCGAAGATTGTTATATAGGTAGTGTTAAGAATAAAACTATTGAAGTTTTTATTCACGGCGGCGAAGAAACCGAAGTTACAAAACCCACAAAAACTGGTGAATTGATTTTATTCTTAAATGAAAGAAAATTTGGTTATATTGTACTAGATTATGAACACGGTATTTTCAACATAAATGATGACGGAACATTATATTCATATTCAAATACTGTTGAGTTATCGTCATACGATGGAAAAACAGAAAAAGATTTGATTGCTGGTATTAAAAAGGTTGCTAAAGAAGAAAAAATTATAACTAATATAAAATAATCATTACGCTTTAATAGAAAAACAGACTTCGGTGATAACCGAAGTCTATTTCTATTATTTTTTGGAAATATTTAAAAGTCTAAAAATAACAGGGCTTAAAATTAGGTTAGTTAAAATTTCAAAAATAAAGTTAAAACCAACCAAACCTAAAATTATATATTCTACAGTGCCTTGTCCCTTTGGCGCCCAAGCGGCTAAATCTTTGAAGAAGAATACAAAGCAGCCTAAAACAAATATTCCTGTGTTAACGATAGGGCATATAACGGCTGAAACCATAACAGCAATATAGCGGTTTGTTTTTGCTAATGCATTGTAAACTAATCCCGAAATAAGACCTGCTAAAGTGCCTTTTAAGAGAACGGTTACAATAGTTCCGAAAACGTTTAGTTGCATAAACGCGGTAGCGTCACCACTCATTATAACCGCAACGCCGAAAACGAAACCTAGCCAAGTTCCTATTTTAACACCACACATTGATGAACCAATAATAATTGGCACAAGAACCAATGATACCGAAAAAGGACCAAAGCGAATAAATGAACCTAACAACTGAAATACAATTACAATAGCTGTTAGCATAGCACCCAAAACGAGTACCTTTGTTTTTTCTTTTCTGTTTGACATAATAATTACCTCCGATGCTGTCCATAAAGGTACAGCTCAAAATAATATATAACATCTGACTTTTGTCAGTTGTTTTTTTCGTAAATTACACGAAGACCATCAAGCAAAAGATTTTCGTTATATATAATGTGATTTTCACAAAGAGAAATAATATCTCTTGAAAGTCCGCCTGTTGCAACTATTGTCGGTGTTTCGCCAAGTTCTTTTGAAATCTTATTCAGCAATCCGTCAAGCATAGCGGCGGCGCCGTAAACAAGACCTGCTTGCATACTTTCAACTGTGTTAGCGCCTATAACTGATTTTGGCGCTTCAATCGGAATAGAAGTAAGCATTGCGGTATTTTCGGTAAGGGCTTTAAGGGTAAGGCGTACACCCGCTGAAATAATACCACCTAAAAACGAAGCATTTTTATCTAACACACTTATAGTAGTAGCAGTACCCATATCGATAACAACACAAGGCATAGTATAAGCGTCAATAGCGCCAACAGCACCTGCAACTAAATCGGCACCAAGCTGAGCGGGATTGTCTATTTTAATATTAAGTCCTGTTTTAACTCCGGGGCCTAACATAAGAGGAACAATATTAAAAAGTTTAGAAACGGCGTGACTAATACTTTTAGCAACCGCAGGAACTACCGAAGATATAATACAGTCTTCAATTTTTTCATAGTCTACTTCGTAAAGAGAGAGAACATTTTTAATATCTACTGCGTACTCATCATCAGTTTTTTTAGTGTCGGTAGCAAGACGCGCAGTGAATTCCAAAAAAGTAGAATTGTAAGCACCAATGGTAACGTTAGTATTGCCAATGTCTATAGCAAGTAGCATAAATATCATCCCTTTCCATAATAATTATACTATAAAAAACAAGAAAATCAAGAATTTTGTTGACAAGTGTGAGAAATGTTGATATAATACAATTTGCTAAATGGGAAAGTGTGCTTTTCCGTTAGCTCCTTGTTCCGCTTTAAGCGGGGCCAAAAGTCCAGAAGGAGGTGCAGAGTAAATGACAAACAAGTATGAGGCAGCTATGATTTTTTCCGTAGCAAATGGCGAAGAAGCTACTTTAGGCTTAAAGGAAAAATTTAACGACCTTATAGCTAAGAATGGTACCATTGAAAACGTTGATGAGTGGGGTAAGCGTCGTCTTGCATATCTTATCAATGACGAAGCAGAGGGTTACTATGTTTTCTTCAACTTTGAAAGTGAAGCAAACTTCCCAGCTGAGTTAGAACGTATCGCAAAAATTACCGATGGCGTTCTTCGTTTAATGGTTATCAAAAAGTAATGGAGGAAAACTATGTTTAATTTAGTAGTATTAACAGGTCGCTTAACCGCAGACCCCGAGCTCAAGACTACAGCGAACGGAATTTCGGTTACCACTTTTGCGATTGCTGTTGACCGCCGTTACCGTTCCGGTGAAGACCGTCAAACCGATTTTATTAACATTGTTGCTTGGCGTCAATCCGCGGAATTTATTACAAAATACTTTAAAAAAGGTTCTATGATTGGTATTGAAGGTTCAATTCAAACCAGAAGATATCAGGACAAAGAAGGTAAAAACCGCACAGTATTTGAGGTTGTTGCCAACAATGTTCAATTTGTTGAATCTAAGAGAGATTCAGTTGCAGGTGAACCTGCATCATTTAGCAACGCAGACATCAACGATTTCGCTGATTTAGGCGATTCGGGTGACGATGATTTGCCGTTCTAATTTTAAAATTTAATTTTAAGGAGGCTTTACAATGGAAGAAAGAAACGAAAGACCAATGCACAGAAAACCACGCAAAAAAGTTTGCCATTTCTGTGTTGACCGTGTAGAAGCCATTGATTATAAGGATGTTGCTCGTCTTCGCAAGTTCATTTCTGAACGCGCTAAGATTTTACCACGCCGTGCAACCGGCACATGTGCAGCTCACCAACGCGAATTAACAACCGCTATTAAGCGTGCACGTCAAATGGCATTACTTCCTTATGTTAATGACTAATTTGTAAAATTTAAACCGACTGTTTGAAAAAACAGTCGGTTTTATTTTTTTATTTATTCTTTTTCGGAGTGAATATATTAACGCCCCAAACGCCTAAAACAATTACTGCGCACAGTACAAATTGCAGTAGTGTAAAGGGTTCTTTCAAAATAATGACACCTGCCAAAACCGTAACCACTGTTACAATATTGGAAAAAGATGCCGTTTGCACTACGCTTATTTTTGATGTAGAATAGTTATATAAAAAGAATGCTAAAATTGAGGAAATTATTGCAAGGTAAAGAATTGAAAAAACAAAGTCCGAATGCTTTAAGGCTGAAAATGAAAGGGTTATAAAACTGTTTTTGAATTTTATAAAAGAAATTGTATTAAAGCCTATAAAACCAACCAATGTCATAACATAAGTTTTTTCAAAAGCGGTGTAACGTTTTGATTCGTTGCGACTTAAAATATTAAAAAAGGAAGCGCAAATAACCGCGCCAAAAACGAGTATTTTGCCGAGTAGATGGTTTTTAGAACCATCGTTAGAGATTATGCTTATATAACTTATACCTGCTATTGAAATAATAGTACAAACAATTTGTAAAGGTGTAGGAATTTCTTTTAGAAAAACAGTTGATAAGATCATAACGCCAACAGGTACTAAAGCAATTATAACCCCCGAAAGGGCAGAGGATATAAGTCTTAACCCGTAAAGTTCAAATATGAAATATAAAAAAGGTTGCGCAATACCCATAATAATTAAATTGAGTTTTGGTTTACCTTTAAAAGAAAGTGTAAACCGCTTTGTTAGTAATAATAAATTAAACACTAAAAACGCTATAGTAAACCTAATGCTTGAAATAATAAGCGGGTCGGCGTACTTTAATGCTGTTTTTGAAAAAATAAAACAAAAACCAAAAATAACATTAGCGAGTAAAGCGCAAAGGATACCCGTAAAGCTTTTTTTATTAACCAATTTTTTCACCTCACAACGAGAAAGTCTATCATTTTTAGCGTAAACTGTCAAGCAAACATAGTATTTTTTGAACAAAAGGTAAATTTTTTGTAACTTCCTGTAACTTTTTTATAATTTTTGCACATTTTAACTTGCAAAATAGATAGAAATTGTGTAAAATAAAATAGAATAAGTATGGACTATAATTATATATAAATTTAGTAGTGAAAAGGATGAAGCAAAATGTCAAATAGACTTTTTCAAAGCGTAATTCACCAAATGAAGGATTCGATTGATCGCACTTTCGGTGTAGTTGATGATAATTTTACTATTATAGCTTCAAGCGAACTTGGTAAAATCGGTGAAACAGTACAAGCTTTTAGTATCACCAATGATATTTTCACAAGCGAAGGATATACATACAAAAATTTAGGCGTTGAACAAGGCGGCACATACACTGTATTTGTTGAAGGTGATGATGCAATCGCTTCTAAATATGCTTCAATTTTGTCGGTTTCTTTTGCGAATATAAAATATTATTACGATGAAAAGTACGACCGTAATAACTTTATTAAAAACATAATACTTGATAATATCCTTGTTGGTGATATTTATATCAAAGCGCGTGAACTTTATTTTAATAGCGATGTTTCGCGTACAGTTTTACTTATCCGCGCTAACGAAACCAGTGAGGTTTCTATTTACAGTATTGTGCAAAATCTTTTCCCTGATAAATCAAAAGATTTTGTTATAAATATTAGCGAAAAAGAAATTGCGCTTGTTAAGGAAACTACACCGGGTATTGCGCCAAAAACTTTTGAAAAGTTGGCAGCAACTATTGCTGATACAATTTCGGGTGAATTTTATATTCGTGTTAACATTGGTATTGGTACTACTGTTGACAACCTCAAAGATTTAGCGCGTTCTTTCAAAGAAGCACAGGCTGCATTAGAAGTTGGTAAAGTATTCGATACTGAAAAGACTATAATTTCTTACGACAATTTAGGTATTGCAAGACTTATTTATCAATTACCTACAACCCTTTGCGAAACATTTTTAAGAGAAGTTTTCAAACGCGATTCTATTGAGAGTTTAGACCAAGAAACATTGTTCACAATTCAACGTTTCTTTGAAAACAACCTTAACGTTTCTGAAACTTCAAGAAGACTTTTTGTTCATAGAAACACACTTGTTTATAGACTCGAAAAAATTAAGAAGATAACCGGTCTTGACCTTCGTGAATTTGATCACGCTATTGTATTCAAAATTGCACTTATGGTTAACAAGTATCTTAAAAGCAGTCCAATTAAGTACTAACGAAAGGATTAAGTAGATGGAACAAACCATTCGAACTTATGAAATGCCAAAAAACGATAAACCAATTATTGAGTTTCGCGGTGTTTCTAAAACATATCAAACAGGTACACATGCACTTGATGATGTTAATATAAAAATTAATAATGGCGAGTTTGTGTTTGTTGTTGGTTCTTCCGGTGCAGGTAAGAGTACATTTATGAAACTTATTATGCGCGAAGAAAAAGCAAACACAGGTAAAATTCTTGTTAACGGTTTTGACTTAACTACAATGCACCGTAAACAAGTGCCTATGTTAAGAAGAACTATGGGAATAGTTTTCCAAGATTTTAGACTCATTCCAAATATGAATGTTTTTGAAAATGTTGCATTTGCTATGCATGTTGTTGGCGCTTCTAATAAAGAAATTCGCCGCGAAGTTTCGAAGGCACTTTCAAAAGTGGGTCTTGGTCATAAAGCCCGTTCAATGCCATCGCAACTTTCAGGTGGTGAGCAACAACGTGTGGGTCTTGCTCGTGCGTTGGTAAACTGTCCTGACCTTATTATTGCGGACGAGCCTACAGGCAACGTTGACCCTAATATGTCTTACGAAATAGTTTCCCTTTTAACCGAAATCAACAAACGCGGAACCACAATTTTAATGGTAACGCATGACCATAATCTTGTAAGAGATTTCCACCATAGAGTTATAATGCTTGACGGCGGAAAGATTGTTGCAGATAATACCGGAGGTACATTCTAATGAAATTAAGTAGTATTAAGTACCTTGCAGGTGAGGGTGCAAAAAACACTTGGGCAAACCGCCTTATGACATTGGCGTCTGTAGGTGTGTTGGTGGCTTGTATGGTAATTATTGGTTTGGCACTTTTAATTGCCGAAAATGCTAATGTTGCCATTGGTAACCTTGAGCAACAAAACGTTGTAATGGCTTATATGAAGGATTACAACTGGGCGCTTTACAACGAAGAAGACAAAACCGAAGATACTTCTTCAAAAACAAATTCTACTTCATCTAAAACCGATGATGAAGATAAGACTGATGAAGAAGAAACCGATGAAAACGGAATCAAAGATTCTGATTATATAATTCACAACAAAAAGGAAGCAAAAGCTCTTTGCGATAAAATTGCAAAACTTCCTAACGTTGCTAAGGTTACATTCGTTTCAAGTGAAGAAGGTCTTGAAACTATAAAAGAATCTATGCTTGACGAACAAGAATCATACTTCACATTCCTTGATGATGAATATGGCAACCCAATGTCTTGTGCAGCTAAGGTTACAATGAAAGATATGTCTAAATTTGATGAAACCTTAAAAGCGATTTCAAAGTTAGAGGGAATAGATGTTATTCAGTCTCAAAGCGATTTAGCTGATACTATTTATGCTATTAAAAACGGTATAACTGTTGCAGGTTTTTGGATTATCGGAATACTTATTTTAATTTCACTTGTAATTGTTTCTAACACAATTCGCGTAACAATGTATAATAGAAAACTTGAAATCAGTATTATGAAGGCGGTTGGTGCTACCGATGCTTTTGTAAGAATACCATTTATAGTTGAGGGTATGATAATTGGTTTAATTTCTGCGCTGATAGCAGAATTGTTGCTATATTTCTGTTATAGAGTTGCAACCGAAACAATCATTAAAACACTCGGTACCGTTGTAAAATTCGGCGATATGGCTTGGTTGCTATTAGGAATATTTGTACTAATAGGTATCTTAGCGGGTGTTATAGGTAGCTTCTTTGTTATAGGAAAATATCTTAAAAACGAAGGAAGCGAATTTGCGGCAATTTAATTTTAGGAGGAAACAATGTATAAAACATTAGTTAAAATCATTTCAATTTTAATGATTACTGTTTTAATTACCGCTACTTTTACATCGGTTCCAACTTCAGCAAAAACAGTTCAAGAAGAAATTGCTGATTTGGAGGCCGAATCAAAAAGACTTGAAGCTGAGATAAGTAAACTTAAAAATGAAGTTAAACAGCAGGAAAAGCTTAAGAAAACGGTTGAGCAAAAAATGGCGGTTGTTCAGCAACAAATTAATGCTTGTAACAAGCAAATAAACTCAATCAATTCTAAAATTTCGGCTAATAGAGAAAAAATAAATAAAATCAACAAAAAAATCGAAGACGATAAACTCGCGTTTAAAAAGCGTTTACGCGCGATTTATATGAGTAATACAGGTTCAAATGTTCAAATACTTTTGGGCGCTAAAGATTTTTCGGAGTTTTTACAACTTTCTCAAATGACTGCGTCTGTTTCGGCGCACGATAAAAAGATGATTGAAGACTTGGTTGAGGAAATCAAAAAGATTGAGGAAATGCAAAAAGAAAATGAAAAACTTTTGGAAGACCAAGTAGCAATTAAAGCGACTATTGCCGAAAAGCAAAAAGAGTTAGCGGCGGAAGATAAGCGTATTCAAGATATTATTAAATCCAAGAATTATGATAAGAGTAAACTTGAAGAAGATAATAAAGAAGTTGAAAAAATGCTTCAAGCCGAACTTGATAAAATCGCAAGTTCAAGCGGCGGCGGTAGTAATTTAGTTTACAATGGTGGCGCATTCCTTTGGCCAACACCAACAATTAGTAACATTTCATCTTATTATGGTACTCGTTGGGGTAAACTCCATAAGGGTATTGATATAGCAAACAGTACTTGGGGTGCAAAAATTGTTGCTATTGCTGATGGTGTTGTAGAAACCTATGAAAACAGATGTACCCATAACTCTCGTAAAAACCCACTTTACACTTGTTGTAGTTACGGCGGCGGTTATGGTAAGTATATAACTATTAACCATGGTAAAAAAGATGGCAAGTACTATATTGCTTACTATGCGCATATGTCAAGTATAGCGGTTGGTAAAGGTGCAACAGTTAAAAAGGGTGATATTGTAGGCTATGTTGGTTCAACAGGCCGTTCAACCGGTCCACACTTGCACTTTGGTATTTGTTTGCAAACAAGAAATTCAAGCGGTACAGTTACTTCAACCACATGGGTTGACCCAATGAATTATTATACAAAAGTAGGATAAATTTTATTAAAGCCGTCACTATTTCGGTGGCGGCTTGCTTCCTATAAATTATAAATTATACTTAGGTAGTGATTTAGTGAACAAGAAGGAATGTATTAATTTAATTAATGAACTTTTCGAAAAGTTAGATGATGCAAAGCGTCAAATTTTTGAACTTGAAAATGAACTTCAAATTCAAAAAGAAAATTCGGCAAGTACAATAATAGTTAAAGAAGAAACGTCTAAAGAGGAAGTTTTAGAAGAAAAGACTGAAACTGAAATATCGGAACAACCTGCTGAGACTTACGAAGAAGAAATGGCAGTTGAAGAAACTTGTGAAACAGAGGAAACCTTAGAAGCTGAGGAAACTCTAAACGAGGAAGAAACTCTAAACGAGGAAGAAACTGTAATCGAACTTGAAAGCGAAAAAGCTGCCGTAATCGATGAAAAAGTTGTTTTGGAATTAGCGGAAGCAATAACTTTGCCCGAAATTAAAACAAGTGATGAGTTTGAAGCAGTTTGTGAAGATGTGTTATATGCTGCGGAAATTTTGAGCAAGATTTTAGTTGCGGCGGAAAAGTATTTAAATATGTCTGACACAACACAGTCGGTGAAAGATTTAATTATTTCCCAAATTAAAACCGCTAAGCAAACGATTGTAAGTTTGTTGTTAGTTGATACTGATATAAGCGAAAAGAAGATATTTATTTACAATGTTTATAATTCAACATTGGATTATTTTGAAGGCTTAATAAACGATTAGTTTTTCATTCTTCAAATCTTTTGAAAGATTTGAAGAATGTTGTTATTGATTTCAATGGTGCTACAGTGTTTACTTGATGGCGAAATCAAGCTATTTATTCTTAACGAATGTGTAAAATGTGAAATCGATTAAAAATAAACTTGTTTTTTGTCATAAAACTTGGTATAATGATTAATGCACGTAGAAATAGCACATAAAGTGCTATTTCTACACCAAATCTTTGATTTGGTAACAAATTTTCAAAGAAAATTTGACAATAACCATTGCAATGAAGTTGAAAAACAATTAAATTGTAAAAATTTAATTGTTCAAAGCCGAAATTTCGGCTTTTTGTGAAAACATACAATGTTTCCACGTTTAACTATCATTATAATATTATTGTTTAAAAACCGAAAGGAGTACATATATGAACTATTCACATGAAGTAGAAAATATGTGTCCTTTAGCTAAAGGCACATATCACGGTCCCGCTCCCATTCCGGAAGAGGGAAAATGGGTTCAAGTAAAGGAAGTTAAGGATGTTTCCGGTCTTACCCATGGTATCGGTTGGTGCGCACCACAACAAGGCACCTGTAAACTCACTCTTAATGTTAAAGAGGGTATTATTCAAGAAGCATTGGTTGAAACCATCGGTTGTTCAGGTATGACCCACTCAGCTGCTATGGCTTCTGAAATCTTGGTTGGTAAAACCATTCTTGAAGCTCTTAATACCGACCTCGTATGCGATGCAATTAATACCGCTATGCGCGAACTTTTCTTGCAAATCGTTTACGGCCGTACACAAACCGCCTTTTCTGAAGATGGTTTGCCAATCGGCGCAGGTCTTGAAGACTTAGGTAAAGGTCTTCGTTCACAATGTGGTACAACCTATGCAACACTTGCAAAGGGCCCACGTTATCTTGAACTTGCTGAAGGTTATATTACCAAAATCGCTGTTGATGAAAATGATACCATTATTGGTTACAAGTTCGTTCATCTCGGCAAAATGATGGATATGATTAAAAAAGGTATGGACGCTAATGAAGCTTTAGAAAAAGCAAGCGGCCAATACGGACGTGTTGATGATGCTGCAAAGCTTCTTGACCCACGTGAAGAATAATTAAGGAGGAAATGAATAATGGCTTTATTTGAATCTTATGATAGAAGAATAAATCAAATCAACGCTGAACTCGCAAAGCACGGCATTTCTTCCATTGAAGAAGCAAAAGAAATTTGCGATAAAGCAGGTGTTGATGCTTACAATATCGTTAAAGGCATTCAACCAATTTGTTTCGAAAACGCTGCTTGGGCTTATGTTGTAGGTTGCGCTATTGCAATTAAAGACCAAGTTAAGACAGCTGCTGAAGCTGCTGAAAAAATCGGTGTAGGTCTTCAGTCTTTCTGTATCCCTGGTTCTGTTGCTGACGACCGTAAGGTTGGTATCGGCCACGGTAACCTCGGTGCTATGCTTTTGAGAGAAGAAACCAAGTGTTTCGCATTCCTTGCAGGTCACGAATCTTTTGCTGCTGCTGAAGGTGCTATCGGCTTGGCAAGAAGCGCAAACAAAGCTCGTAAAGAACCACTTCGCGTAGTTCTTAACGGTCTTGGTAAGGATGCTGCTAAAATTATTTCAAGAATTAACGGCTTTACCTATGTTCAAACCAAGTTTGATTATTACACAGGCGAACTCGCAATCGTTGAAGAAATCGCTTACTCAAACGGTGAACGTGCTAAGGTTCGTTGCTACGGTGCTGATGATGTTCGTGAAGGCGTTGCTATTATGCACAAAGAAGGTGTTGACGTTTCTATCACAGGTAACTCAACCAACCCAACTCGTTTCCAACACCCTGTTGCAGGTACATACAAGAAAGAATGTATCGAACAAGGTAAGAAGTACTTCTCAGTAGCATCAGGTGGCGGTACAGGTCGTACCTTACACCCTGATAATATGGCTGCAGGTCCTGCTTCTTATGGTATGACCGATACTATGGGCCGTATGCACTCTGACGCTCAATTCGCAGGTTCTTCTTCAGTTCCTGCTCACGTTGAGATGATGGGTCTTATCGGTGCAGGTAACAACCCCATGGTTGGTATGACTGTTGCTTGCGCAGTTGCAGTTAACGAAGCGCTTAGAAAATAAGGATTTGTAAGGCTTTCTGAGACTTTCGGGCAAATGTAAAAGACCTGATTCAAAAATTTAACACTTAAAAAGTTGGACACATCATTTTTGAGTTTTCAAAGGTGATGTGTCCATATTTTTTTGTATTAAAAGAGAGGTATTACTTGAAAGATTTAAACCTGAAACTGCCATTTGTTATAAGTCAATCTTCCATCCTTACAGTGAACATAAATTATGCGCTTGCTTTCTATTAAAGAACCAGATAAGTACCACTCAACAACGGGACCATTTTCATAATATTCTTCCATTGTTCCGTCAAAGAAGATGTCTAATATTCCTTCAAAACAGGGGGCTGTAATTGGGGAACTATTAAGTAAAGAATTTTGCATATCATCCCAATTGAAGGGAATCACACCAAATACAGTAGCATCTATGTCGATTTTGGCGTTTGGGAGGTATATAGTCTCAAGGTTTGTACAGTTTCTAAAACAATATTCTCCAATACTCTCGACACCTTTCTCAACTTTGAGTTCCACAAGGCCCGAACATCCGTCAAAGGCATATGCACTTACCCTATGGATATGTGCGGGGATCGTTAGTTTTTTGAGCTTGGTCTGCCCACAAAAAGCAAATGGGCCTATATCTTTTACATATTCCGGGATTTCGGTTTTATAACAACCAGCCAACAACACACCGCTTATTTTGTCAATAATTGCATTACAGCCGTTTTTGCTTGTAAACCACCGGTTATTTTCATCTACCTCAATTGATTCAAGGTTTGGGCACATAGAAAATGCTTCGGCTCCTATAAAACGAACGTTTTTGCCTATGCGAATTTTCCTGATGCTTGAATTTCCTTTATGTGCTATTTCCGGTATTTTGACAGTATCAATAAATAAAATTCCGTTGTTATCCATAACTTCTCTTCTTTCTCTTATAGCGTAATCATATTATAACACATTATTCTTAAAATGTTTAATGTTTTTTCTTATAAGTTTAATTACTTTTAAAAAGGCGCATTTATAAATCAATGGAGGGTTTAAATATGAAGAAACTGAAAATGAATGCTACAAAAGGACTGACTTTTGAGGAAGGTTGTAATAAGTATCTTGAATACTGCCGGCAAAGGAATTTAAGGCAAGGAACTATAAATCATTACAGACAGAGTTATGTTCAGTTCTTTAAGTTCTTTGAGCGTGATACGCCCATAGAAGAAATCGACGAGGACGCTTATAAAAGATATGTGTTGCACCTGCGTTCGACTCTTAATAATGATGTCAGTATAAATTCATATCTTCGTGATTTTATAACTACGATGCACTATCTAATGAACGAAGGATATATCCATCACTTTAAAATGCAGTCAATTAAAGTTGATAAGAACCATATTGAGACTTACAACGAACAAGAACTGCAATTACTTCTCAAAAAGCCAAATCTAAAGAAATGTTCCTTTACAGAATATCAGTGTTGGGTTATGACTAACTTTTTATTTTCTACTGCTGTTAGACAAAGAAGCTTGATGAACATTAAAGTGAAAGATATTGATTTTGATAATAATGTCGTGTATGTCAATGTTACGAAGAATAGAAAGCCCTTGATTGTTCCTTTAAATCAAACTATGGTTAATATTTTAATAGAGTATTTAAAATACCGACAGCATAAATCAGATGAAGACTATCTATTTTGCAATGTATTCGGGCAACAACTTGTTAAAAGCACCTGCTATCATAAACTATATGAGTATAATAAAAAACGTGGCGTAGAGACAACAGGGATTCATAGATATAGACATACTTTTGCAAAACAATGGATATTAAGTGGTGGGAATGTTGTTTCATTATCTAAACTACTCGGACATTCAAGTTTAGATATAACACAAAACTATATTAATCTATTAGTAAGTGATGTGGCAAAGCAAGTGGATGAATTTAATGTACTAGATAGGTTTTATAGTAGGAAACATATTTCATTTAAAAATTAGTTTTATAGAAATAAGTGCTAAACATTTTAAGAATAATGTGTTATAATGTAGTTAAAATAAATTTTATGTTATAAGAAAGGGAGTTATTTAAATGGATTTTTATAAATATATTAACTCGAAAGCTGTTTCAGAGTATTTAAGGGAGATTAAATTTGAGTTGAATTCACTTCAGTGCTTATGGATAATATTTCAAAATGAAAAAATCACACTGGATGAAAAAGTAGAGGCATTAAAATATATATTAAATATGCCCGACCATGAATTTAAAAGTTTCAAATTTCCTACTGGTATTGGTGTTCATAGGCTAATAAATGATTATTTTGATTATATCGATGCTATAAAAGTGGAATTAAAGAGTAAAGATGAAAATAGTTTTTACACCAGTTATATACAATATGAAAATGAAACAACACATCCGGGAATATATTTTAAAGATTACGAATCTTGCTACAAACATATTAAAAATAATTATTCAGATAGGAAACATAATGTTTCAGGATATAGAATACATAAAATACCATTTGATACCTATGAAGATACGATTGAAGCAACTTTTAAAGATGAAACAATTACATCTATTCATAAGTGTGGTGACTGGGATCCGTTAATAAATACTTTTGGGCCGGAATTTGATTTGATTAAATTCCCTTGCCCCTTTAAACCGGGTGATATTTTAACATATTCAACCCAAGAAAAACCTGTCGTATTAGAAAGCGTTTCGTATGAAGATATGAGTACAATTTGTTATTTTGTTTCTGATGATGGAAAAACTATTGAAAAAGATTGTTTTTACTTTTTTACCGAATTAGAATATTGCACTAAAGAGTTGAAAGGAAAAGATATAGTTCTTTATCCGGTTAGTGATTTTATCAAAAAATCTCAGGAGAGTTAAATCATATGAAAAATACTTTAGATTCAAAAATAGAACCTAATCAGAGAGAAAATAAAAACTATGGCTCAATCTGGTTGTGGTGCATATCCGAGGGATATACAGAAGTGCCAAATGAAGAAGAAATCTGTTTTTCTAAAGAAGGAAAGATAACAAATTTTATTATAGAATTTGATAAATCTAAAGAAGATTTACTCAAATGCATACATAAGGCAAAATCCAGATATGACTATATTTATGTGGTAATCAATGATTCTTCAAAACACCGTGAACTTGAAAAAATCATCCCTGATTATTGTGGGATTTTTTGTAACTCAAATGCATTTGGAACAGGAAATGTGACACAAATATTTAGAGAAGCCAAATAGTATTAAAGTAAATTATTAGGAGCGTTATATATGGAAATTAAAAAAATCCAAAAATTATCTAATGATTGGCATTCTGCTACTTGGAAGGTAATTGAGTTTGAAAATCCCGGTTTTGAAGAAATTCGTAAACTTTTTAAAGAAACTTATGAAATAATAGAAGAATATAGTACAGAAAAACTTATACCTAAAGAATTAAGCGGTCTGCTACTCGAAATGCACGACTTCGGCTGGTGGGTTAGTGACTTAGATGATACACCGCTACATTTTCTTTATCAAGAAATAGTGCACTTGATAAATCGTCTCAATAAATACTTTTTAACACGTGATGCAAACACGAAGGAAATTGAAAATATAATTGAAAGAATAGTTGAATAAAAACACTTTAATAAAGAGGTGGTATATAATGAGTAACATTACTTTATTGAATGAATCGTGTGTAGATCAAAACGTAGATGCTATTGTTAATGCGGCTAACAGAAAACTGGCTCCCGGCGGTGGTGTATGTGGTGAAATATTTAAGAGAGCTAACATAATTGATTTAATGATAGAATGTTCATACTTTAAAAGACCTCTACCCGACGGTTCAGCCGTAATTACACCTGCTTGTCAGATAAAAAATGCACGATTTATTATTCATGCAGTTGGTCCTGATTTTTCAGAAACTCCCACAGCTTTTAAAGAGTTGTTCGAGGCTTATTATAATTCTTTAAGTGTACTGAAAGAAAATAATTTACATAGTATTTCTTTCCCATTAATCAGTTCGGGCATATACGGTGGTGATTTAGAAAATCCGGTGGCTGAGTCAACAAAACAATGTCTATTAGCTTACAAGAAATTTATATCTGATTATCCTGATCATGAAATTAATGTAAAGGTCTGCGCTTATAGTCCGGAGTCAATGAAAGAAGCAAAACCCGTATTTGAAAGTTTGATATAGTATAAAAATAGCTGTGGCGATTAACCACAGCTATAATTTTATATATTTTTGTTTATTAAAGTTTTATTCGTCTTCAAAATCAAGAACTTCAAGACGTGAACGGATATCATCGGGAATTATATTGAAAACTTCAACACTACCTAATTCTTCCTCTTCTCCGTTTTCTAAATCAAGGACTTCAAGTTCTGAACGCACATCGTCATGGATTATATTGTAAACTTCGACACCCTTTGATTTTTTGTCTTTAGAATCGGATTTATAGCTCATAGTAATTATCCTTTCAATATGTCATAATAACAACAGCGACAGTCTCATTCCTGCCGCTGTTGTTACTATGTGTCTTTTAATTTACTCATCAAAACTTATAACATATTATCTGATAGGTGATGTCTAATGGTCCTATCAAACTTCTTTAACACTAACAATGGTAACCGCACCAGCACCACTTCCAAACTGTTGTCTGGCCTGATTTAAGGCTTCCGTTTTTGCTGTTGAAGCACTCACTGCTCTAACCATAATAACAATTTGCTTGCCAGTGTTGCCACTATGGGCGATACATTCAAATGTCTTCATAATTTCCTCCTGTTTTAAGTCCGTTAGACTATTTGTTATTTCTTCTTGTCTTAAGTAACAAGATTACTTTTATTTAAATAGTTTTTCACATGATTCAATAGCTGTGTAATGACCTGCATATTGCTGACCAAAAGTATACATGGCATCGTGTTTATCTGCAGCCTCTACAAAAGCTACGCCCTTAGTTCCTCCATTATAAATCTTTGGCGAATAAACTACTTTCCAAGTTTCTTTAACACCATAAAACCCCATACTGCTATGTCCTTCCTATTTTAAACAATTTCCGTATTTTTCGTTATAAAATTGATATAATTAAGTTTTCTTTTATCATCTAATGCTGTCAAAATAGTCTGTTAGCATATCAATAATCTCGTCGAGCTCGTTTGCATCTTCTTCGTAAATATCACAAAGTTTTTTCCAAGTGTGGAAACAAACGGCATCAACCGCAATATCAATTTCGTTCATCATTGAATCCCAATCTTTCCAAATGTGACCGCCATCCGAAAAAGCAAATGTGTTTGCTTTTAAAATTAAATTGGCAATCGCATCTTTGTTGGGTTCTTGTTTAAAGAGGTTACAAGTTTTTGCGGCTTCCAGACAAGCTTCTTTTGTGATAGGTTTATATTTATCTTTGTTCTCTGCAAAACTTCTATAATTTAATGCACGCACTGCAAAAGCGCAATAGAAATATTCTTGGTTTTGGTTGAGCTTAAACAAAAATTTAAGATTTCGTGTGGTAGCAAAAGAAATAGCGGCTTTATTACCGGCAATCAAACAATCAGCAACAATTTCTGCAACTGCGATACTGAAAACCAAGTACAAAGGATGATAAACATTGTAGATATGGTTGAAATCCGGGCGTCCTTTAGCATGTTTAATCAGGTATTCAAAATCCGTTAGTTTTGCATCATCAGGCATAGTGCGTATGATATCTTCTACCCAAGTCTTTACTTCATCTTTGATGGGTTTAAAACCAATATCAATTATTTCTCTCTTGTTAATAGAGGAACGTACAACAGCCTTACCACTAATAAATTTCATAGCTTGTTTACTATTCAATTCGTACCAAGTCCCACTGTTTTCCCTCTTATCAAATTTAGATAATACCTTATCTAGTTTTTGGTCATCACATTCGCCGAATTTTGCTTCGTAATATCTTTTAATACTATCCCTTGTAAGTGTATGTGTAACATGAATCATTTCAGCAATAATGTCGAAACTAACTTCTTGACCTGCGCTCGATTTTCCAAAAAAACCCATAAAATACCAACCTTTCAAAATTATATTTTCACTAAAAATTATTATAGCACGATAAGACTAATTAGTCAACCTTATAAAACTAATGAGATGAGGTTTTTTGTGTTAAACTATTCTTATAAGACTAATTAAGGGGTCGTAATATGAATGTTGGTGAAAGACTACATAAACTAAGAAATATGTGTTGGCTTACACAAAACGGTCTAGCTGAAAGGGCCGGTGTATCTCAAACACACTTACGTAGAGTTGAACTCGGTCAGGCAGATATTACGGTGGGACATTTACAACTACTTTGTGATGCGATGAACATTTCAATTCAAGAATTCTTTAATGTGGATAACAAAGACGATGAATTATCTATTGCGCTTTCTAAACTCACACCCAAACAAAAGAAACTCTTAATTGCCTTTATTGAAAGTTTATAGGTGTGTTACGCACTCTGCATTTTTAATTCTCGTTTATATTTATAATAAGAATTTCTTGAAATCTTACAGAGTGTCATTACTTCCGTATCGTTGAGTGTGCCCCCGAAATCGAGGGCATGCTTTTTTATTATTTCTTTACATTCAATTGATTTATTGGTTACTAATGTAGTTCCTTTAGTAAGACCTATCTGTGAACCGTTCTTCTTGGCCTCTCTGATACCCTGACTAATACGTGAATGAAGGTCGGTAACTTCTTTTTCTGCTTGATCGAAAGCTGCTTTTATTTGTTCTTCTGCAAGGGACATAAGTAAATTATTTATCAAAGTGATGTTACCCTTAAAATAGTTGTCTACTGCTTCATTACCTGTCTGGACAGATATTTCTAAAAGATTATTCTTAGTCGAATCAAAGATAGATGTATTAATTAGTGGTTCGTTAATAAACACTAAACTAATACCAGCTTCATATAAAGTTTTGTAATCTTTGAAACCCTCATCGGCATTACGGGACATACGAGACACACTATCAAAGACAATAGTATCTCCTGCGTTAAGTTGTTTCATCAGCTTGTCCCACAAAGGTCTGTTTTGAGTTGTTCCGGTGTAGAACTCCTTAACGAGTGTAACATCAGGATATAACTCTGTAATGTTAGTTACTTGTCGTGTGATTCTTTGGTGTTTGGTACTAACTCTGCAATAACCGTAAATCATAAATTTTACCTCATTTCGTATTAAAACTAACTTTAGTTTCTTTTGATACTTATATTATGTCGTGTTTTCTTTGTTTTGGGAGCCCCTTTTTCGCAAATTTAATACAAAGTTTGCAAAGGTTTGTTTCGGTACTGATATATAATAAAAAAATAGAGCTGCAGCATTTAAGTTGTGGCTCTATTTTCAAAATTATGAATATTGTTTTATGTGATTTTCTAGGTCGCAAACAAGTTCTTCAGCGGTATGGTCAATATTAAATTTATCTATAATATACTGATGTACGGTTTGAGAGTCTTCTTCATATATAAGATTAATTAGATTCAATAAAATATCAAGGTGTTGATCTATTTGCTTTGAGAAAAGCTTTGCAATCAGTTCAATCGGTAGTATTTCTATAAAATAATATGGATGGGCTTTGCAAAAAGATTTAAGAAGTAGATGGTCGTCGTATGGGCTTGGGAAACTTTTGTCAAATTCAGTACATATAACATTAAGCTCGCACCAGAGGTTGAAGAAGTTCTGTGTGCTTATAAAATGTTTATTGTGGGCGCGGCAATGAACGATAATAGCATATAATATTTTAAATTGTTTTGCGTCGAGTTTGCTGAGAGATTCTTTAATTAGAATTTGCAAATCGGGTTTTGTATTATTAGTTGCTTTCATAATTATCTTCTTTCTGATAGTGATGAATCTATCTTGAGCTTTTTAGTTTATTCAATTAATTTAGCTATTACTTTTGATTTGTTTTAAAATTTTAAATAATTTACTGTATAGTATTATGAAAGGGTAAGTAGGTTAATTATATTTATATATAAAAATCTTAAAATCTACTTATAAATATTATATGAAGAGTAAATTAGATAAGATGTTTGAGAGTGATTTTATTCGACTTCCGAGACCGTTTATTCGAAAGTTTAATTTAAATACGGCGGTTATGTTATCAGAAATATATTCTGAGTATACTTATTGGAAAGAACGGGGCGGATTACAACAAGGGGGATGGTTTTTTAGTACAGTCGAAAATATGTATTACAATACGGGTTTGAGTAAACATCAACAGTCGGTTGCGTGTAAAGAATTAGTAGCATACGGTATTATTAAAGTTAAATATCATGGGATGCCAAAGAAACGATACTTCAAGTTTGATCCGGCGGTGTTTAATAATTTGTATAATGATTTTAAATTAAATTCAAATTCAAGCGAAGAAGAAATCGAATCATTCGAAATTTGTTTTTAAAGTTTTTGCCCGCGCTCGGCGCGGGCTTATTTAGTATATGTATATAAAAACGGTGTTGGCGGCAAGGTCGTAAAGATTTGGACGGGTGTTGATTAGAGGAATATAAAGGTTGAGTTTTTAGGGTGTAGTGGTTTAATTTTTAGACGTATTAGGTTAAT